>JALYXB010000169.1 GCA_030947305.1 Actinomycetota bacterium
CGACAGTACGCTCGGCGGCGGTCGGAGTTCGGGCAAAGCCAGACCGCAGGCTCAGACCGGCTCGATCACCTCGACCAAGGAGCCGGCGCGCAATGCGCCCTGCCCGTGCGGGTCGGGCAAGAAGTACAAGCAGTGCCACGGAAGACCAGGCTCGGCGCAGTAGCGCCGGCTGCCGGCCGGCCGGCGGATAACTGATCGCGTCATCAACCGACAAATCTTAGGGTAGGTCAGTGCTCCGCGACTTTCCTCCAATGGTCGACGCCTATCGCCCGACATCAACTAGCCAGCCGGACACCAGATCTCCTGGTGCTTTCCTGTGGTGGCTGTTGCGCGCACAGGCCGACGTGCTCACCGGCAGCATCGTCGCCGGTGTGCTGTGGTACATCCCGGCGACCCTCGGCCCGTGGCTGCTCGGCAAGGCCATCGACGAGGGGATCCTGCCGGGATCCACCTCCAGAACGATCTTCTGGGGGCTGACACTGCTGATCGTCACAGTGGGCGGGTCGCTGTGCGGGGTGCTGTTCCACACCGTTGTGGTGCGCGGTTGGCTGATCGCGCTCTACGGGACGATGAAGTTGGTCAACCGCAAGACCGTGCAGCTCGGCCACGTCCAGGCCCGCCGATTGCCCACCGGCGAGGTGCTCAGTGTGTCGTCGTCCGATTCCGACATCTTCGGGTCGTTGTTCGAGGTCACCGGCAGAGCCGTCGCCTCGCTGATCGCTTTCTTGACGGTCAGCGCGATCGTGTTGGGAACCTCGTTTCACCTCGGGCTGCTGGTGCTCATCGGGCCACCGATGTTGGTGGCATTGGCTTTTCCGCTCCTCAGGCCGTTGGCAAGACGGCAGATGGTGGAACGCAGCGCCAGCTCCGAGCTCACCGGGATGGCCACCGACATCGTCGCCGGACTTCGCATCTTGCGCGGTATCGGCGGCGAGGCCACCTTCGGGGACAACTACGCGGGCCAGTCGCAGCGGGTCCGGTCCGCCGGTGTCGCCGCCCGCGTCTGGCAGGCCGTCACCGACGCGGTTGCCGTGCTGCTGCCGGGGATCTTCCTGGTGCTGCTGATGTGGCTGGGCGCCCGCGACGTGCTGGCCGGCCGGTTGCAGACCGGCCAGCTGGTTGCGCTGCTGGGCTATGCGATGTTCCTGACCGGACCGGTCACCAACTTCTTCCAGTTCTTTCAGCGGTTGACCCGCGGCATGGTCTCGGCGCGCAAGGCGATTGCCGCGCTGCGCATCGACCCGCCATGGCGCGATCCCGCTGAACCCCGTGAGCTGCCGCGGGGCGTATCGATCATCGACCTGGCGTCCGGGTTCGTCGCCGCACCCGGCCAGCTGACGATGGTGGTCAGCGCGCTGCCGGACGACTCGGCTGCCCTGGCCGATCGGCTGGGCCGCTACCTGCCGTCCGTCACGGCTGCGGTGCCCGCCGTCGATGGCTCGGTGACCGGTGCGAAGTCAAAGCGGGAGTACCGCAAACGCCTTGCCGCGCAACAGGAAATTGCCAGGGCCGACGAGGCTCTTGGTACCGGCCGGTGGGGCGTGCTGGTCGGCGATGTCGATCTTGCCGAAGCCCGATTGGCCGATGTCCGCTCGCACGTCCTGGTGTCCGATACCGCCTCGATGGTGTTCTCCGGCACCCTGCAGGAGCTCATCGACCCGCACCGGCTGCTGACCAGAACGCAGGCCGAAAAGGCGCTGCACACGGCAGCGGCCGAGGACGTCTTCGATGCCATTCCCGGCGGTTGGCAGGGCCGGATCGACGAACGCGGCCGCGGTTTGTCCGGTGGCCAACGGCAGCGGCTGGTGCTGGCAAGGGCGCTGGCGATGGATCCGGAGGTGCTGGTGCTGGTCGAACCGACCTCGGCGGTCGATGCCCACACCGAGGCGATCATCGCCGGCCGGCTGGCCGACTGCCGGCGCGGGCGCACCACGGTGCTGATGTCCGCGTCGCCGCTGCTGTTGCACCACGCCGACACCGTCGCCCTACTGGCCGACGGGGCAATCACCGCCGTCGGCAGCCACGAGCGGCTGCTGCGCGACGAGCCTGCCTACCGGCGGGTGGTCGCCCGCGATCTGGACGCGGTGGAGGTGGGCAGCGATGAACGCTGAATCCGATCGGCGGGGCACGGCGGTGCAAGAACCGTTCGACGGCTCCGCGCAGACCTGGCGCGACCACCGGGGCAGCCCACCGCAAGCATCGGTGCCGCCCGAGCTGATCCCGCCCACCGACGCAACGATGTCAGAGAAGGTCGGTGCCTGGCACCGCCGTCACACCCTGCGGACCGAGCGGGCCAACAGCTACTTCCACTCGTCGCGGAATCCGGAAAACGGGCTTCCGATCGCCGAGAACTCAGCGGTGATCAACTTTCTCCGCGGCTTGATCTCCACCCGCAAAGGCGGGCTCACGGCTCTGCTGACGCTGAACGTGGCCGCCGCCGTCGTTGGCCTGCTGGTGCCTCGGCTGCTTGGCTCGCTGGTCAATGCCACCACTACCGCGCACACCCCGATGAGTCACATCACCACCATCGCGCTGGTGGTCATCGGCATCGTCGGACTGCAGAGCTTGTTCGTCTTCGGGGCCAACGTCAGCTCGGCCGTGTTCGGTCAGGACATGTTGGCTGCCGCCCGTGAATACGTGGTGCGGGCGGTGCTGCGGCTGCCGCTGGGCACCGTCGAGCGGGCCAGCACCGGCGATCTGGTGACCAGGGTGACCCGCGACGTCGGCACCATGAGTGACTCGGTGCAATGGGTAATGCCGCAGGCGATCATCTCCGGGCTGACGGTGGTGCTGACCTTCGTTGCGCTGCTGCTGAATGCACCGATCCTGGCGGCGCCGTCACTGTTCTTCGTCGCCCTTGCCATTCCGCGGGTCAGGGGATATCTGGCGCGGGCACCGAAGGGTTACATCACCGAGGGCGGCACCTACTCACGGATCAACGCCACCATGACGGAGACCGTCGAGGGTGCCCGCACCGTCGAGGCACTTGGC
The DNA here is from genome assembly GCA_030947305.1 of Actinomycetota bacterium. GTDB lineage: Bacteria > Actinomycetota > Actinomycetes > Mycobacteriales > Nakamurellaceae > Nakamurella. The sequence continues at coordinate 2,992 of JALYXB010000169.1, forward strand.
CTGCAGGAGCAGCGGATCGCCCGCAGCGACGACGACATCGCGGTGTCCGCGCAGGCCGAGCGGTACACGATGTCGCTGCGCAACCTGCTATTCATCGTGATGGACGTGGCGTTCAACGCCCCCCGCGGCGTGACGGTGCTGGTCGGTGCGTTCGCCTACGCCAAGGGCTGGGTGACGATCGGTCAGCTGACCGCCGCCGTGCTGTACATCGAGGGGTTGTTCGGCCCACTCGACCAGTTCATCTCGACCGTCGATCGGTTGCAGGTCGGCGCCGCATCCACCACCAGGCTGCTCGGCATCGCCGGCGTGCCGCCGGACCGGACGGCGGGGGACCGCGAACCGGTCGGTGAACGGCTGGTCGGCGAGGACCTGCGGTTCGCCTACCGGGCGGGTCACGACGTGCTGCACGGCATCGATCTGGACCTGGCCAGCGGTGAACGGTTGGCCATCGTCGGGCCGTCCGGCTCCGGGAAGTCGACCCTCGGCCGGCTGCTGTCCGGCATCAATGCCCCGCGCACCGGTTCGGTGACGGTCGGCGGCGTCGATCTGGTGACGCTGCCGCTGCCGGTGCTGCGTACCGAGGTCGCCCTGGTGACCCAGGAGCAGCACGTGTTCGTCGGCACCGTCCGCGACAACATCGTGCTGGCCAAGGAGGGCTCCGACGATGATGCGGTGCGGGCGGCGCTGACCGCAGTCGATGCCTGGGAGTGGGTGTCGCGATTGCCGGAGGAGCTCGACACCAAGCTGGGTGCCGGCAACACCTCGCTCACCCCCGCGCAGGCCCAGCAGATCGCGCTGGCCAGGCTGATCATGGCCGATCCGCACACCTTGGTGCTGGATGAGGCAACATCGTTGATCGACCCACGAACGGCCCGTCATCTGGAAGGCTCGATGAACGCGCTGCTCACCGGCCGAACCGTGGTGGCCATTGCGCACCGGCTGCACACCGCTCACGACGCCGATCGGATCGCCGTGGTGATCGACGGCCGCATCACCGAGTTGGGCAGCCACGACCAGCTGCTTGAGTTGGACGGTGAGTACGCGCGATTGTGGTACGCCTGGACATCGTGAGGTTGCCCAACCTCGAAGGTCGAGCTACCCCCTGCAGGTAGCGGAAAGCTGTCGCGACGCGCCGTGAGTGGTTGGCGTGGCGCGACAGCGTTGCGCTACCTCGGGATCAGGCTGCCGGCGAGATCTGGTGGCCGGCAGCCGTTGTCGCGTTAACAGCCTCGAGGGCGAGGGCGATGATCTCGCCGACGTCACCGACCGGCCGGACATCGAGCTCGGCCAGAATCTCCGCTGGCACGTCGTCCAGGTCCGGTTCGTTGCGCAGCGGAATGAACACCGTCTTTACTCCTGCCCGCTGAGCGGCCAGCAGCTTCTGCTTGACGCCGCCGATGGGCAGCACCCTGCCGTTCAAGGTGACCTCGCCGGTCATTGCGACGTCGGCCCGCACCTGCCTGCCGGTGGCCATCGAGACCAGCGCCGTCACCATGGTGACGCCGGCGGACGGTCCGTCCTTGGGAACGGCACCGGCCGGCACGTGCAGGTGCATCCGCCGGTCCAGGACCGCTGGATCGACGCCAAGGGCCGCGGCATGCGAGCGGACATAGGACAGCGCAATCTGCGCCGACTCCTTCATCACCTCACCCAGCTGCCCGGTCAGCGTGAGCCCGCGGTCTGCCTTGTCGCCACCGTCCACCGAGTTCGCCTCGATGAACAGCACGTCACCGCCCAGTCCGGTGACGGCCAGTCCGGTGGCCACCCCGGGTGCCGCCGTCCGCTCTTCGGTCTCTGGGGTGAATCGTGGTCGACCGAGTAGCCCCCGCAGGTCGGCGGAATCCACCGTCAGCTGACCAGGTTGGGTCTCCAACTTGGTGGCAACCTTGCGGAACACCTTGGCCAGCAACCGTTCCAGCTGCCGGACACCCGCCTCCCTGGTGTGGGAGCCGACGATCTCCCGTAGCGCGTCGTCGGTCACCACCACGTCGTCGGCGGACAACGCCGCCCGTTCCCGCTGCCGTGGCAGTAGATGGGACCGGGCGATCGCCACCTTGTCGTCCTCGGTGTAGCCGTCCAACTGGATCAGCTCCATCCGGTCGAGCAGTGCGGCGGGAATGGTGTCGATCACGTTGGCGGTAGCCAGGAACAGTACGTTCGACAGGTCGAGATCAAGGTCGAGGTAATGGTCGCGGAAGGTGTGGTTCTGCGCCGGGTCGAGCACCTCGAGCAGGGCAGCCGCCGGGTCGCCCCGGTAGTCGGTGCCCACCTTGTCGATCTCGTCCAGCAGCACCACGGGATTCATCGACCCTGCTTCGCCGATGGCCCTGACGATCCGGCCGGGCAGCGCGCCGACGTAGGTGCGGCGGTGGCCGCGGATCTCCGCCTCGTCCCGCACGCCGCCGAGGGCGACCCGGACGAAGTTGCGCCCCAGCGCCCTTGCCACGCTCTCGCCCAGTGAGGTCTTACCGACGCCTGGCGGGCCGACCAGTGCCAGCACTGCGCCGGAGCCGCGGCCGCCGACCATCTCCATGCCCCTGCGGGCCCGGCGACTGCGCACCGACAGGTACTCGACGATCCGGTCCTTCACGTCGGTCAGCCCGTGGTGGTCGGCGTCCAAGACTGCCCTGGCGGCGGTGATGTCGGGCGAATCCTCGGTCCGCACACCCCACGGCAGCTCCAACACCGTGTCCAGCCAGGTCCGGATCCAGCCGGTTTCCGGGGACTGATCGCTGGACCGCTCCAGCTTGCCGACCTCGCGCAGCGCGGCCTCCCTGACGTTGTCTGGCAGCTCGGCCGCTTCGACTCTGGATCGATAGTCGTCCGCGCCATCAGGCTCACCCGCGCCGAGCTCCTTGCGGATTGCTGCCAGCTGCTGACGCAACAGAAACTCCCGCTGCGATTTCTCCATGCCGTCCCTGACGTCGCCGCGGATCTTGTCGGCGACCTCCAGCTCGGCCAGATGCGCCTTCGTCCATTCGACGACCAGCTCCAGCCGGACCTGAAGATCGGTGGTCTCCAGCAGCCGGCGTTTCTGCTCGCTGGTGAGGTACGGCGCCCAGCCGGCAGCGTCGGCGAGGGTCGACGGATCGGTCATCCGCTCGACGGTGTCGATCACCTGCCAGGCATCGCGATGCTGCAGGGTGGCGATAACGAGCGACTTGTACTCGATGGCCAGCTCGATGGAGCGGGCCGACGGCACCGGGTCGGGGACCTCGATGGCCTCCACCCAAAGCGCGGCCCCCGGCCCGGTGACCCCGGTGCCGATGCGGGCGCGGACGCCGGCGCGCAGCACGGCGGCGGCCGCTCCGCCGGCCGACCGGCCGACCTTTTCGACGCTGGCCACCACACCGTGGGTGGCATAGCGGTCGGCGAGCCGTGGGGCCAGCAGCACAATGGCTTCGCCGGGCTGGGCGGAGTTGCGTTGGACGGAACGGGCGGCATCGATCGCGGCTTGGGCCGCTTCGTCCAGTTCGATGGGCACCACCATTCCTGGCAGCACCACGGTGTCGGTGAGGTGGAGAACGGCAAGATTGCGGGTAGTGGGCATGTCAGGTCCTTTTCCAGGTTGAGCCTGCTCCACTCAAGGTGTCTGGTGCGCCAGTTGTTCCCGACCTTCGCCGTCAGCGAACAGCGTGCTGTCAGCATCATGCACGGACCACTGGGCACTGCGCGATGCAAGGATGACGATCTAGTTCGGGTCGAGCATCGGGGTGGACAAGTGGATGACCGAACTGCAGGCCAGGTGGCGGCAGAGATTGTGCAGGAGCCGCGCCGCATCGAGCCGATTGCGGGAGAGCTCGTCACCGAGTCGTTCTCCTACGACGGCGGGCGGCAGGCGACCGTCTACCTGCCGCCGGATCCGCCAGCGGCCATCGTCTACGCCGGTGACGGACAGCTGGTCTCGCAATGGGGCGGCTATCTCGAGGCGGCGGACGTGCCGCCGACGGTGATCGTCGGCGCCCACCGCACCGACAACCCCGACGAGCTCGCCCGCATCAAGGAGTACTCGCCCTCCTTCGACCCGGAACGGTTCGCCGCCCACGAGAGGTTCTTCGTCGACGATGTCGGCAGCTGGGTGCGATCACGCTTCGGGATCTCCTTGCCGGCAGATCGGAGCGCTGTCTGCGGCGTCTCGGCCAGCGCAGAACTCGCGCTCGCCATGGGCGTGCGGCATCCGGCGACGTTTGGTGTTGTCTTCGCCGCGTCACCGGGCGGCGGTTATCGCCCGCCGGACATGCTGCCGGTCCGGCTGCCGCAGGTATATCTGGTCGCCGGCACGCTGGAACCGTGGTTCGCCGAGAACGCCATCCGCTGGGCGGACGCCTTGCGCGATGCGGGAACGGAGGTCGTGATGACCGAGCGGGTCGGCGACCACGGCGACCCGTTCTGGCGGGCGGAGTTCCCGCTGATGGTGGCCTGGGCATTCGGTGATGCTCGTCCCATCACCGAGCGACCCACAAACACCTCGGATGGCTAGGGTCCTCACAGTCCGTTCGCGCCGGCCAGTCCTGGGTGTGGGACGCCCGGCTAGAACAACATCAGCCGACCTGCAGCGCGGTGATCCGCCAGCGGCCGTCCAACCCGGTGAGCCGAAACGCCAGTGCCCGGCCGCGCGGACCGCGCCGGAAGACGGCGGCAACCTCGGCCACGCCGTCCGCTGGTTGGTAGACATGCGCCGACTGCAGGCGGGCGAGCCCCTGTCCTGGCAGCGGTGCGCGATTCACCAGCGCGGCGAAAATCGGTGGTGTGCAATGGTTTTGCAACTGGTTGACCGGCCTGGCACCGGTGAGGACCTCGGTCAGCGCCCGGGCAAGGGTGGTGGCGGTTTGGCGGACGGCGGGTAACCGATCGGTCGAGGTGTGTCGGACTCCGATGTCTGCCGCGTGCGAGAGGTCGGGAACCGTCGGCGAGGCCACCAACGCGGCCGCCTTGCTCGAAGCGGCCTGTAGCGCACCGACCGGAGCACTGACGGCGGGTACGCGAGCGACACTCGATCGCAGCGTGCGCACCCTGCTCGCCGCCGAGAGTTCGTCATCGAACGGCGGTTCGGTGTCGGGAACGGCGACGAGGGCAATACCTCGTGTGGACTTCGCCGCTGTCGGCCGGTTCTGCGCGGTGGCCAGTGCTGTCGTCATCTCAATGCTCCGTTCGATCAGTCGGAATCGGTGGTGTGATCGGTGGGTGAGTCGGGGCCCGCAAATGCTGGCCGGGTTGGATGAGGTCGGGATCGAACCCGATGACCGAGCGATTCGCCCGGTACCACCGCCGCCACTGGGCGTCGATGGTGGCGTCGTCGGCGCCCTGCCCCAGCTGGTCGGCGGCGATCAACCACAGACTGTCGCCCGGCCGGACGACCACGACCTGCGTGCCGGTGGTGGGGTGCTGGTGGCTGCTGTGTGCCGGAGACGAAGTCGGCCAATCGAGATCGACCGGCTCCGGCCGCGGCGTTGTCGACGGCCGGTGGACGGGCCAGTCAACATTCACCGAGTCGCTCTGCCGGACCGGCTGGGCGGACCCGCCGGCACGCACCGGGACACCATCGCCGTCGGCCCGGAGCGCAAGGGCATCGCCGCCGGCCCGGGTCGCAGCCGTGACGAGGGCAGGGGCGGGCGACGACCCCCCTCGCTCGGCCGTCGCCGCCCAGGCGGCGCGCACTGACCAGGGCCCGGTCGGAAAGGCCCTCGACACCACAGCCCAGC
>JALYXB010000096.1 GCA_030947305.1 Actinomycetota bacterium
CCGACCCGCCAACAGCACTGCGGACCGCAACCGCGATGTCCGAGCTGCGTCGTACAGTGACTCGGGTGACGAGCCCTTCCCAGCCTGACGCAGCCGATCCGACCCCTGATCAGACGGCCGCCGCCGATCCGTCACAGCTGCCCGCGGCCGCCGTCCCACCGGCAACGAACCGACGGTACAACGAGCTCTCCGAACTCATTACGGCTGCCCAGTTCCGCTACTACGTGCTGGACGCGCCGACGCTTTCGGACGCCGAGTTCGACACGAAATTGCGGGAGCTGCAGGGCATCGAGGATCGCTATCCCTGGCTGGTGACTCCCGATTCACCGACCCAGCGTGTCGGCGGGGCCGGCTTCCAGACCGGCTTCGCCCCGGTGCAGCACGCCGAGCGACTGTTGAGCCTGGACAACGTGTTTTCCGCCGATGAGCTGTTCGGCTGGCTGGAGCGGACGGCACGGGATCTCGGCAGCGCCGCCGACGGTGTCGGCTGGTTGACCGAGCTGAAGATCGACGGCCTGGCAGTCAACCTCACCTATACCAATGGGCGACTGACCAGGGCAGCAACCAGGGGTGACGGCCGGGTGGGAGAGGACGTCACGCTCAACGTCCGCACCATCGCCTCCATCCCAGAGCAGTTGAAATATGACGAAACGGATGCAGGGTTGCCTATTCCCGAGCTGGTCGAGGTGCGCGGTGAGGTGTACTTCCCGCTGGAGGGTTTCGCCGAGCTGAACGCACAGCTGGTTGCGGCGGGAAAGCCGCCGTTCGCCAACCCGCGCAACTCCGCCGCCGGGTCGCTGCGGCAGAAGGATCCGAAGGTCACCGCATCGCGCCCGTTGGCGATGTTGTGTCACGGTATCGGCGCCCGTAAGGGCTTCGACATCGATCGGCAGTCGCAGGCCTACGAACTCCTTCGGGCCTGGGGTCTGCCGATCTCCGAGGACAACAAGGTGCTCAATTCCCCGGCTGAGGTCGTTGACAGGGTTGCCTATTGGGCGCAGCACCGGCACGACGTGGCGCACGACATCGACGGGCTGGTGGTGAAGGTCGATCGGATCGCCCTACAGCGCCGGCTCGGCAGCACGTCGCGGGCACCGCGCTGGGCCATCGCCTACAAGTACCCGCCGGAGGAGGTCACCACCCTGCTCAAGGACATCGCGGTGAACGTCGGGCGTACCGGCAGGGTTACCCCGTTTGCCGTCCTTGAGCCGGTGCTGGTGGCCGGATCCACCGTCGGGATGGCCACCCTGCACAACGCCGACGAGGTCCGCCGCAAGGGCGTGATGATCGGCGACACGGTGGTGATCCGGAAGGCCGGCGACGTGATTCCCGAGGTACTCGGACCTGTCGTCGAGTTGCGCGAGGGCCGTGACCTCAGGGAATTCGTGATGCCGACGCACTGTCCTGAGTGCGGTACAGAGCTGCGCCCGATGAAGCAGGGTGACGTCGATATCCGTTGCCCCAACTCACGTTCCTGCCCCGCGCAGCTGCGGGAACGCGTCTTCCACGTGGCCGGCCGCGGCGCGTTCGACATCGAGGGAATGGGTTACGAGGCCGCGACTGCACTGTTGACGGCCGGCGTCATCACCGACGAAGGCGACATCTTCGACCTTGATGCCGACCGGCTGAGCAAGGCAGCGCTGTTCACCACCAAGGCAGGCGCGCTGTCGGCCAACGGCCGCAAGCTGCTGGACAACCTTGACGAGCGCAAACAGCAGCCGCTGTGGCGGGTGCTGGTGGCACTGTCGATCCGGCACGTCGGCCCGACGGCGGGCAGGGCGCTGGCCCAGCACTTCGGCTCGCTGGACGCGATCAAGACGGCGGCAGCGGAGTCGGTGGACGAACTGGCGGCGGTCGAGGGAGTAGGGCCGACGATCGCCGAATCGGTGCACGAGTGGTTCGAGACCGACTGGCACGCAGCCATTGTCGAGAAATGGCGGGCCGCAGGAGTTCGGATGGCCGACGATGTTTCCGATCGACCGGAGCAGACGCTGGCAGGCCTGTCGGTGGTGGTCACCGGGTGGCTGGAGAGCTTCTCCCGCGACGAGGCGAAGGCGGCCCTGCTGGAGCGCGGCGCCAAGGCCGCCGGCTCGGTATCTGCCAAGACGAGTTTCGTGGTGGTCGGCGAGGCGCCGGGAACGAAATACGACAAGGCGGTGAGCCTGCGGGTGCCGATCCTGGACGAGGCTGGCCTGCGGGTGTTGCTGGACGACGGTGCCGAGGCGGCAACGGCGATCGCGCAGATTGGTGAGCGATGACTGCGCCTGCCGGACCTGGGTGAGCGGTCGGCGAGGCCTATGGGGTGAGGGTCTTTCCCAGCTCAGGAGCCTGCGCCTGTAGCTGCGCCAGCCGCGTCGGATCCTGAACCTCCATCCAGGCGATCATGTCGCGGAACGGGACGCACTCGGTGTCCGGTTTGCCGCAGGTCTGCAACACGAAGTTGCTGACGGCATCGGCGTAGGCGTTGTTGTTCCACTCGTTGAGGTGATTGCCGAGGATAAGTGGTGCCCTGTTGCTGTTGTAGGTGTCGTTGTACATGTCCTTGTAGGTGTCGAGAACCTGCTGCGAATCAAGCTTCGACTGAGCGGGTGTCACACCGGCGGAAGATGCCTTCTCCTGGCTGTAGTAGAAGTTGTAGTCCATGGTGATCTGCACGTGCTGAGTGCGCTGAGCCGTCGACAGATCCGAGTTTCCGCTGATGGTGCCGTGCATCGGATACTCGGCCATCCCGACCTGCCAGATCTTGTACTGCTTGGATTGAGTGGGCCAGGAGATGCCGCGCCGAGTGAACGACGAGTCGTAGGTCATGTTGTGCTTGACCAGTGTCGGGAACAGATTTTCCTGGTGACCTTCCAGGCATGGGGTGCGCCCGCCGCTGATGTCGTTGGCCGTGAGCTTCAGGGTTGGCACGTTGACGCCTGGGTTGTTGGCCTTGTAGTTCTTGATCAGCGAGAAGAACTGGTCCAGCTCGGAGTTCCAGTCGGCGGTGGTCCAGTTGTTGCCGCCGAACGGGATACCAGAGCTCTGACAGAAGTGCCCGTTGAAGTGGGTGCCCAGTTCGTCGCCAGACGAAAGAGCCTGGTTGATGTCGGTGATTTCCACCGGCAGATCGGACGGCGAGTTCCAGTTGATCTCGCTGTGACCAGGGCCGTAGTGCGGCGCGATGTAGTGATTCTTGGTGCTCTCGCTCAACATGTAGGTGCCCGACAGGAAACCGGTGAACCGGAACGGCACCTTCTTGCCGATGTCGAACCAGTACTGCCACTTCTCATGCCATCCGACACCGTCGAAGCTGACGACGACGAACTGCGGCGGCTTCTCGCCCGGCTTGAGCTTGCGGGGAACGAAACCGTCGGGCAGGGCAACCCCATCCTGCGGATGATCGAAGCTACCGCTACCACCCCCGGTCCCGGTCGTCGGGTGCGAGGTGGTGGCCGACGACGACTTCGAACCGGACGACGAGCCGGTGCTACGTCCAGCGCTCGACGAAGAGGACGAGCCGGTACTGGCCGATCCGGACCCCGACGAGCTCGACGAGCCGGGGTGGGACGATCCCGGCGCGGCGCCCGACGCTGACGACGAAGGGGCGACCGTGGTGGCACTCGTCACAGTCGCGGCGGCTCCGTCACCGGATGAACACGCGCTGGCGAGCAGAGCTGCAGACAGGCCGGCTACCACGAGCAACAGGGGGGTGCGGGAACGCACGCAATCACTTCCTCATTGTTTCGACTTTGCTGACGATCAAGCGAGATACACCGTGAAGAGACGTCCCGGAGCCACAAGGGTTGCCCAACGCCCGGTGTCGACCTCTCCTTGATACTCCGGCCGCACTCGCCGAGCCAGCCGCCTCGCGGCAGCCGCGCTGGGTGTGTGGTGCGTTGCACCCGGATTAGTGCTGGGTATCCCAACTGCCGAGCGCCGGTGCCCGGCCCGACACGACCGCCGCCAGCATAGCCAAGTGCGCCAACCGGGCAACCTCGGAGCGGCGCATCGCCGGGCCACCCGGCCGGCCGACTATCACCGAAACGTCGGCGGCGCCGAGGGGCGCCGCGGCCATCTCGGTGCCGACGGCCCGCCATGGCTCGGGAACCCAGTTCTCCTCCGAGTCCAGGATCTTCGGGCCGGTGAGCGGGGCCCAGCCGGGGACCACCCCGTCGAAGGACGGCACGCCGCCGCCACTGCCGAGCACCTCAATGGTGCGCTCCGGCGTCACTCGCACCACAGCGGCCCAGCCCGCCCGCAGCACGTCGGGCAACAACTCGGCCAGCGTTTCGACGGCGTGCTCAGGGTCGGCGGCCACCGCCTCGACAAGTTCCCATTCGCGATGGGCATCGGCGATTCCCGGGTCGGGGCGCACCGACTCGACCCGCACCCCGTCAACCGACTCGGCGGCGGTGATGAGCGTGTCCGGTGCGCGTCCTCGGGGCAGATCCACCACCAGATCATCAATGGCGGTGCCAGGGCTGCGCTCGACGATGTCCATTGCCATGATGTCGGCGCCGATGGTGCCGAGTGCGGTGGCAACGGCGCCGAGTGCGCCTGGGCGGTCGGGCAGTTGCACCCGGAGTACATAGGACATCCCGACCTCCTCCTTCGGCGCGCCGTTGCGGGTGTTCGCCAGCATGCGGTGCCCTTATTACCAGCAGATCACACGCGATGCCTCGGGTGCCGAGAATGCGCGCTCCGTGTGGTGGCGGGCGCAACAGAATTCAGCTCTCTTTCGGTACCTGCGTGCTACCAGCGTTCCTCTCAGTGGTGAACGGATCCCGATGACTGGAGAAATGACATGGTTGCTGCACCTTTGCCCCGTTCCCGACTCGGCTATGGCCGCCGACCTCCGAAGAAGGCTCGGGCGTTGAAACTCGGGCCGCTGTTGACGGGCGTCATTCCACCCGTGCCGGCCCATGTCGATTACGGGACGGACTTCACCGGCTGGAAGATGTTGGGCAACGATTCCGCCGGCGACTGCGTGGCGGTGACCTGGGCAAACCAGCGGGCACTGGTCACCGCCGCGCTGACCGGCACTGCCAGATACCCGAGCCAATCCGAGGTCTGGACGTTCTACCAGACGCAGAATCCGGGGTTCGACCCGAATGGCACCACCAACGGCCCTGGATCGTCGTCGACCGCGGTATGGAGATCCAGACTGCCCTGGAACACCTGGCCGGCATCGGTGGCCCAGATGGCGTCAAAGCGGTCGCATTTGCGCAGGTCGACTACCTGAACGAGGGCGAATTGCGGGCGGCGCACGCAATCTTTGGTCAGGTCTGGTACGGCATCACCGTGCTAGCTGCGAACGATGACGAATATTGGGCCGGCGAAATCTGGGACTTCCGCCCGGACTCCCCAGTGGCAAGCGGCCATTCGGTGACCGGCGTCGGGTACGACCCGACGGATTACCGCTTCATCACCTGGGCGAAAGAAACCAAATGGACAGAGGCGTACCGCACCAATTTGGTGGAAGAGGCATGGGTGGTGATCTGGCCCGAGCACTTCGGTGCCGCACAATTCATGCAGGGGATCAACCAGAGCCAGCTTGCCGCCGACTACCAAGCAATCACCGGCCGACCGCTTCCTACTCCGCCGCCGACACCGTACGTCCGCGGCCCGAGCGTGGTGGCCTGGGCATCCGATCGCCTGGACGTCTTCGTTCGCGGCACTGGCTCAGCGCTGTGGCACCAGTGGTGGGACGGCACCAAGTGGGGCGGATTCCAAAACCTGGGTGGCACGTTCGTTGACGAACCAGCGGTGTGCGCGTGGGGTGCGGACAGACTCGATGCCTTCGTCTGTGGGAACGACGGAGCGGTGTGGCACCAGTGGTGGGATGGCAGCAGGTGGGGCGTCTGGCAGAGCCTTGGTGGGCATGTCGCCGGTTCGCCGGCCGTCGTCTCGTGGGCGCCGAGGCGGCTGGATGTGGTGGCCCGCGGTATCGACAATGCGGTGTGGCACCAGTGGTGGGATGGCACCAGGTGGGGCGTCTGGCAGAGCCTTGGCGGGCCACGTCGCCGGTTCGCCGGCGGTCGTCTCGTGGG
>JALYXB010000199.1 GCA_030947305.1 Actinomycetota bacterium
GCCCTGTCACCACGTCCGGATTGTCCGATCGGTTGGGGCTGTCCGCGTCGTCGGTGTCCGGGATGATTCGCCGGCTCGCCGCCCGCGGGCTGGTGGACCACCGTCCCTACGGCGGCGTCACGCTGACCAGTTCCGGCCGGGCCGCGGCGCTCCAGGTGGTCCGCCGACATCGGCTGCTGGAGATGTTCCTGGTCGCCGAGCTCGGCTACGGCTGGGACGAGGTGCACGACGAGGCCGAGGTGCTCGAGCACGCGGTGTCGGACCGGCTTCTGGAACGGATCGACGTGGCGCTGGGCCGACCGCGGTTCGACCCGCACGGAGACCCTATCCCGGGACCCGGCGGCAACATGCCGGCTGTCGACGCCCGCCGGCTGGCCACCCTGAAGCCGGCGGAGACCGGCCTGCTGGTGCGGGTCGACGATTCCGATCCCGAGGTACTGCGTCACCTCACGCAGTCAGACATCACCCTCGGGCAGCGCCTCGAGCTGCTGGCGCAGCTGCCCTTCGAGGGCGACTTTCTGGTCCGCACCGAGGACGGTCGAACCCACCATTTCGCGCCGGTGCTGGCCGCCGCTTTGTGGATCAGCGAGAACACGCCCTCGGACCGCTGACGGCATCGAAGTTGCGGTGCCGGCCGCATGATGATGGACCGATCAGGGCCGCGGGTCGCGGATGAACAGCCGCTTCGACACCAGGTAACCGAACGCGGTGATCACCACGCACCACGCTGCGGCGATCACGGCGTTGTTGCCGATCGGGGCGCCTAGCAGTAGCCCGCGCAGCGTCTCCATCACGGGTGTGAACGGCTGGTATATGGCGAACCAGCGCAGAACTGCCGGCATCGAATCGGTGGGAACGAAGCCGCTGCCGAGAAACGGCAGCAGGATGAGGAACATCGGTGTGTTGCTGGCCGTTTCCACGCTCTTGGCCTTCATCCCCAACGCGACTGCCAGCCAGCACAGAGCCAGTGTGAACAGTGCCAGCATGCCGATGGCCGCGATCCATTCGACGGCGGAGGCGTGGGGCCGGAAGCCGACCACCAGCGCTACGCCGACCACCACCACCAGACTGAGCATCGTCTGGATCATGCTGCCGACGACGTGTCCGACGAGCACCGATGCTCGATAGATGGCCATGGTGCGGAACCGGTTCATGATGCCGTCGGTCATGTCCATGGCGACCGAGATTGCCGTCCCCTGGACGGCGGAGGCTACCGTGATGCCGATGATGCCGGGCACGAGGTAGTTGACGTAGGCGGCTCTGCCACCGGCTCCGGCCGGCCCGCCGTCGAGCCCGCTGCCCCCGATGCCGCCGCCGATGCCGCTGCCGATGGCACCGCCGAAAACGTAGACGAACACCAGCAGCAGAACGATCGGCATGCCCAACAACATGATCGTCATCGACGGGTATCGCCGCATATGCCGCAAGGTGCGCCGGAGCATGGTCGCCGAGTCGGCGACGGCGTAGGTCAGCGTGCTCATCGGAGCGCCTCCTTCTGCTGAATCTGCTGACCGGTCCGCTGACCGGAATGGTGATCTGGCCGGCCGGTGAGGGCGAAGAACACGTCGTCGAGGTCGGGGGTGTGCACGGCGAGCCCGTCGATCTCGATCGACTCGGCGTCGAGGCGATCGAGCAGTGCTCGTAGCGACCGCACTGCGCCGTCTCCGGGAACCTGCAGGGTGAGCGCGTTGTCGTTACGGATGGCACCGTTGCCTGACGCAGTACCGGAGACACTGCCCAGCACGCTGGAGGCAGCTTCGAACTGCAGCGCGTCGGCGAACCGCAGTTCGATGTGGCCGCCGGGGATCAGCCGCTTGAGTTCTGCCGGCGAGCCTTCGGCCACCACTTTCCCGTGGTCCAGCAGCGCGATCCGGTCCGCCAGCTGGTCGGCCTCATCCAGGTACTGGGTGGTCAGGAAGATCGTCACCCCGGCGGCGACCAGATCTCGGACGATTTGCCACATGGCGTGCCGACCCCGCGGATCCAGCCCGGTGGTCGGCTCGTCGAGAAAGACGATGCGCGGACTGCCGATCATGCTCATCGCCAGGTCGAGCCGGCGTCGCATTCCACCGGAATAGGTCGACGCCGGCTTGCCGATCGCGTCCCCAAGATCGAAGCGTCGGACCAGATCGGCGATTCGCCGCCGCCCAGCGGCCCTGGGCAGGTGGTGCAGGTCGGCCATCAGCACCAGGTTCTCCTGACCGGTGAGCAGGTTGTCAACCGCCGAGAACTGGCCGGTGACGCCGATGGCCTCACGGACGGCGTCGGCCGCGGTGGCGATGTTGTGTCCGGCCACCTGCAGCCGACCCGCATCGGCGGTCACCAAGGTGGACAAAATCTGCACCATCGTTGTCTTGCCGGCTCCGTTCGGGCCGAGCAACGCGAAGACGGTGCCCTCGGCAACACTGAGGTTGATGGCGTCGAGCACGACCACGTCCCCGTAGGACTTTCTCACGCCGGTGACCGCCACCGCGGGCCGGCTGCTGGTGGCTGTCATGGTTTCTCCATTCGGTCGCTGTCGAGCGGCTGGGCCCGGCGGATCACGATGTCGCCGTAGCTGGTGCGAGCATGTAGTTCGACCGTCTCGGCCGCCCCGTGAGGGCCGTCGGTGGAATCCAGCGAGTTGCGGACGGTACCGAACGAGGTGTGTAGATCCAGCAGCGCAGCGGTGCCGGCGTGAATGCCGATCTCGATCCGGCCCATTCCGGTCTTGGCCGAGGCGACTCCGCTGGTGAGATCGCCGACCC
>JALYXB010000215.1 GCA_030947305.1 Actinomycetota bacterium
TCACCCAACTCCGCGCACTGGGGCTACGCCCGATGTTGCTCACCGGCGACAACCAGGCCGCCGCGCTGGCCATCGCCGCGAGCGTCGGCATTCCGGCTGATGATGTGATCGCCGAGGTACTGCCCGAGGACAAGGTCACCGTTATCACCGACCTGCAACGCGCCGGCCGGGTAGTGGCCATGGTCGGTGACGGCGTCAACGACGCCGGCGCTCTCGCGGCCGCCGACCTCGGCCTGGCCATGGGCACCGGCACCGACGTCGCCATCGAAGCCTCCGATCTCACCCTGGTCCGCGGCGACCTCACCGCAGCAGCAGACGCGATCCGGCTGTCCCGCCGCACCCTGCGCACCATCAAGGGAAACCTGTTCTGGGCCTTCGGCTACAACATCGTCCTCATCCCGGTCGCCGCCCTCGGCCTGCTGTCCCCGCTGATCGCCGGCGCCGCCATGGCCTTCAGCTCCGTATTCGTCTCCACCAACTCGCTGCGACTGCGCCGCTTCCAACCCGCCAACGCCCCCTCCAGCTCTACCGGTCGACGCGCAGCTCGGGCCACGGTGTCACCGTCGGGCTGACGCGACCATGTATTACCGTGCCTAGGAGCCCCGCAGCTCTGCGCACCACAACAAATTACCGTGCGGGCAGACCCCACAGGCGCGGTGCGCCTGTTCACCTTGGCGCACAGGAGAAACTAGGCCATGTCGACCGATGGAAGCACAACATCCAACAACGCGGGGCTGCAGCAGCTTCCAGCCAACGCAGCCATTGGCGATATGGCATGAACACTCGTTCGCCCCGGACCACTATTGCGGTGCTCGGTGCGTTGGCCGTGCTCATCACGTCGTGCAGCAGCACCACCGACCCAGCGACCACCATCACCAGCAAGACCACCGTCGCAGCAGCGGCCGCCATACCCGCAACGCCCTCCTCGATATCGACCAACGGTGCGGGCACCTCCTCCCGATCGAGCGTGCCCACCTCACCGGACGCTCCAACCACAACCACGCGCCGCTCCCCCGCGTCAACCTCCCAGCCGGTCGTCGGTGCGTTACCCGACGGGTTCGTTCCCACCAAACTCAAGCCCGGCCAGAAAGCCCCGCAATTCATCGTGGTCAGCTTCGACGGCGTCGGCTGGCACGAAAAATGGCAATACTGGCGTGACATCGCCAGCAAAGTACCGTTCCACTTCACCGGATTCCTCACCGGCGTCTACCTGCTCAGCGGCAACACCAAGAGCAAGTACCAAGGCCCCGGCCACGGTGTCGGCAAATCCTCGGTCGGCTGGAATGCGCCGAACGACCTACCGGTGGAAATAGCCGACCTCAACCAGGCCTACCGAGCAGGAAACGAGATCGCGAGCCACTTCAACGGACATTTCTGCGCCGGCGACGGCCCCAGCGGCAACGACTGGGCCACCAAGGACTGGAACAACGAACTCGACCAGTTCTTCGCCCTGATGGCCAACGTCCGGACCAACAATGGTCTGCCAGCATCCACCGCCCTCGCCTTCGGCGCCAAGGACATCAAAGGTGAACGGACCCCTTGCCTGGAAGGCACGCCCGAAGCGCTCTACCCCGCGCTCAAGTCACACAACTTGACCTACGATTCCTCGTTTACCCGACGCGGAATCTCCTGGCCCACCCAATCTAAGCAGGACCGGATCTGGCAACTGGGTATGGCCGAATTTCCGATGCACGGCACCAAACATTTCCAAATCACCATGGATTACAACTTCTACTACAGCCAGCGCAACGGCAGCAGCACGGGCGTGACCCCACAGCAGTCCGCCACCGACTCCGCCCAGGTACAGGCCACTTACCAAGACATGTACAACGCCACCATCGCTGGAAACCGGGCCCCGCTGATCCTCGGGAACCACTTCAACGCCTGGAACAACAACGCCTACAGCAAGGCCCTCGGCGGATTCCTGTTGGCAAACTGCGCCAAACCCGGCACCTACTGCGTGCCATTTCGCGACGTGCTGGCCTGGATGAAGATGCAGGACCCTGCGGTCCTAGCCAAACTGCAGGCACAGGCCCCCGAACTGGGACCGCCGAACGCCTAAACAGCCACACGCTCACCACAAGCCCTTCTACTATGCAGAGTAGTGGCTAGCCAGCCAGCCAAGCATGGGAGGACTGCGGATGAGCAGGACTACCTGAGGAATCTGCAACCACAGCAGCCGCGGGGCGTTCTCGGGATTTCTTGGGAACTGCCGGACC
The DNA here is from genome assembly GCA_030947305.1 of Actinomycetota bacterium. Taxonomy (GTDB): domain Bacteria; phylum Actinomycetota; class Actinomycetes; order Mycobacteriales; family Nakamurellaceae; genus Nakamurella. The sequence continues at coordinate 2,220 of JALYXB010000215.1, forward strand.
CGTGCGGCTCTCAGTGGCGCGGGCGACAGCCAGACCGGGCCGGCGGCCGGGCCCGGTCACCGCAGCGGCGACTACTGTGAGGCGAGTTCTAGCCACGCAAAGTCGCCGGTGAAGCGCGTCTGGCTCTTCATGGTGGTGTTGGCCTGCACCCACTCGAGCAGGGCAGCGTCCGCCGCTTTGGCGTGTTCCTCAGATTGCCACTGACTCACCGAAATGACCTGTGAATCCTGAAACATTACTCCATAAGAGATGTAACCCGGCGAGTTGGTGACGATCGGAATAACGCCGGCGCGCGCTCTGGCCTCTAGATCGTCTCTGTCCTCGTCATACGTGTAGATAACCACCCGTCCATACATTGCTGGCTCCCGGGTTCGGCACTGAAGTCACGGTGAACGGTCGTCTTCCCGTGTTTGTGCCCGGATCTTAGCCCTCCATTTGTCCCGGAAGATAGAGATGAATCAGTGTCCGAGTTTCTTTGTGGCGCAGCAGCAGATCGTCACGGACGGCTTGACAGGGCTACTCCGTTAGCCGTAGCTTGCGTTAGTGATGACTAACGCATCCGGCTTGCTGGACGCTCTGGCGGAACCGACCCGGCGGTCAATCCTGGAGCGACTCGCCACGGAGCCTTCGGCGGTCAGCGACATCGCCCGGGAGATGCCGATCTCGCGCTCCGCAGTTTCGCAGCACCTGCAAATCCTCAAGTCCGTCGGTCTGGTCACCGACCACGCCGAGGGCACCCGGCGCATCTATCAGGTCGATCCAGCTGCGCTCGCTGTCATCCGCTCCTATTTCGACGCGTTCTGGAGGCGCTCACTTGCCTCCTTCCAGGACGCGGCCCGCCGACCCGAAGGAAAGCCATGACGGCAACCGAAGTGACCTCCGTCAGCACCTCTGTCGAGGTGGACGCCCCGATCGCACGCGCGTTTCACGTCTTCACCGCCGAAATCGGCACCTGGTGGGATGACGACAAGCACATCCTCGGGGCGCCGCTGGCCGAGATGGTATTCGAGCCGTGCGTCGGCGGGAATATCATCGACCGCGGCACCGATGGCAGCGAATGCCGTTGGGCCCGCGTCCTCGCCTACGAACCACCCCACCGGGTCTGCTTCAGCTGGGACATCAACACCAGCTGGCAGATCGAGTCCGACCCCGAGCGGACCAGTGAGGTCGAGATCGTCTTCACCGAACTCACCCCCGAGCGCAGCCAGGTCGTCCTCACCCATCGGCATCTCGAGCGGCACGGTGAGGGCTGGGAAGGCATGCGCGACGCCGTCGGCGGCGGCTGGACCCTCGCCCCACTTGCCGACCGAATCGACCGCGCCAACCGCACCGTCGGCCGTACACTGCCGATCATCAGCGATGACACCATGCGCGCCCGGCTGGCCGAAACCTCGACCTACACGGCGATCCTGCTGCGCGCGACCGACCGCTATCTGCGCCCCGCAGTGGACCGCATCGTCTGGGAGCACGGGCGGCGCAACATGGCACTGGCTCAAGCCGGACTGCTGGCCGTCGTCCTGCCGGTCGCCGACGACACTGATCTCGCCGGTATCGGTATCTTCGCGACCACTCCGGACGACGCTCGCGCCATCATGGACGACGACCCGGGCGTTCGGGCCGGCATTTTCCGCTACGAAACCCACCCTGTCCGGGGATTTCCCGGAGCGTCGTTGCCATAGCCCGGTTCGCGTGCGCGACCAGGTCGCGCACCGTCCACACGGTCAATGTTGATTCAATCAACGTATTACGGACAAGAATTGCAGTACCGAGCCCCACTCGGTGACACATCGTTGCTAGCACGAACTCTGCCCCCATAGTGGGCCGGCCACACGGCTATTCGAGTTGCTTCTTGGGTCGCGGTTCGGTGTCGGCGACTGCGGTGGTGCAGGCGGTGAGATCGCGGCGGAGTCGGTGCCGGTCCTCGGCGGTCAGGGGACGGAGCATTTGCTGTTCGACGCGAGCCACCGCCGAGCTCGCAGCGTGCAATATCCGCCTCCCTTCTCCGGTGAGCTGCGTGGGCAGCGCCCTGCCATGGGTGGCGATCGGAGGCCGGATGAGCAAGCCCCGGTCTTGGAGTCCGCGCAGCACCTGGTTCATCGCCTGCCGGCTGACGAACGCCCCGCGGGCCAGGTCGGCGTTGGACTGTCCCGAGGATTGGCCGAGAAGCTCCAGGCAGGCGTATTGCGGCACCGTCAGGTCCAGCGGGCACAGCACCGCGTCCATCGCGGTGCGGAGCGCGGTCGCGGCCCGCTTGAGCAGGTAGGCGATCGACTGCTCGAGGTCACCGACCGCAGTCTCTTGACACATGTCAACATCTTGACACATGATGGGGATGTCAGGAACTTGACATACGCAGGAGGAGAGCGATATGACGATCACCGGACCCGACTTCGTCGCTTTGCAGGTACGTGACCTGGAGCGCGCGGCCGACTTCTACCAGACCCGTCTGGGTTTACGCCGGGCTCCCGCCAGCCCGCCCGGCGCGGTGGTTTTCGTCACCGAACCTGTCCCGTTCGCGGTGCGCGAACCGCTCCCCGGCCTCGATCTGGAGACCATCCGGCCGCGACCTGGCGCCGGCGTCGCACTCTGGTTGCACGCCGACAACGCCCAAGCGCTGCACGACGAGCTGGTGACCGCCGGGGTGCCGATCGCTGTCGGGCCGGCCGACGGGCCGTTCGGGCGGATGTTCACCTTTACCGATCCGGACGGCTATGCCATTACCGTCCACGACCAACGATAGGTGCCAAACGCCACACCGAGGTCGTCCAGGTGCCCGGCCCGGCGACCAAGGCGACCGTCCATCACCGTGACGACCGTCGGTCCCCGCCGGACGCCGAGACCGCGAGTTGTTGGTCGCCCAGGATGGCGAGCAGTTGCAGCTTCTCGGCGCTCTGCGTGCCGGGAGTCGCGGTGAAGACGAGTAGCGACTGCTGCTGGTCGGGGTCGAGCAGCGTCTGGCAGTGCAGGTCCAGGCGCCCGATCTCGGGATGAACGAACCGTTTGACGTCTGAGTACGTCAAGCCGATCTCATGGTCGGCCCACAAGGCGGCGAATTCGCCGCTCTCCTGTCGCAGCCGGCGCGCGAGAGCGGCGGCCGCTGAGAGCGGACCGGCCTCGGTAGCCGAGCGTCGCAACTGGGCGGTCATCGTGCGGGCATGCCATGCGTGGTCGTCGGCGAAGTAGATCTGCCGCGACGACGGGTCGGTGAACCAGCGGTAGACGGCGCTGCGCCAGGGGCCGCGCAGCCGTGTCTGCTCACCTAGCAGCGCGATGGCGGGCGGGGTCTGGGCCAGCGTTTCACCGAGCGAGCCCATCACCTGGGCGGGCGTATCGGACATGCGGTCGAGCACTCGCATCATGCCGGGCGACACGTGGTCACTGACGCGATCCCGCGCCGGAACGGCGTGCCCGGCGAGCCGGAACAGGTGGTCGCGTTCGGCAAGGGAGAGCCGTAGCCCGCGGGCGATAGCGGCGACCATCTGCGCTGACGGCTGCGGGCCAGCTCCGCGTTCCAGCCGCGCGTAGTAGTCGCTGGACATGTCCGACAGAGCGGCGATCTCCTCGCGGCGCAGCCCGCTGGTACGTCGGCGTGCCCCCCGGGGCAGTCCGACGTCGGCGGGTTGCAGCGCCTGGCGCCGGCTGCGGAGGAACTCGGCGAGCGCGGGCCGGTCGATCATCTGCCCTCCCGGCGAGTCATCGGTAGTTCCAGGGTAGAGCCGGCCGGACTCGCCAGCCAGGACCTGCCGATCAGCGGCCCAGGGGGGCCTTCCCCGCCCAGGCCGGTGGGCGTTGAGTGGCTCGAGGCGGCCCGGCGATGCCGGCCGGCGGCAAGCACAGGAGATCGAGAGCATAAAGGAGCGAGGGATGAGTGGATGGACGACAGCAAACCTGCCCGACATGACTGGACGCACGGTAGTGGTCACCGGCGCCTCGGGCGGGCTGGGGCTGGCGACCGCAGCAGGGTTCGCGCGGGCCGGCGCGCACGTGGTGTTGGCCGTCCGCTCGGCGGCCAGGGGCCGGGAGGCCGCAGCCGGCATCGCCGGTGAGGTGGAGGTCCGCCAGCTCGATGTCTCGGACCTGACCTCGGTTCGCCGGTTCGCCGACGCTTGGTCCGGTGACCTCGATGTGCTCGTCAACAACGCCGGCATCATGGATGTGCCGTTGACGCGGACCGCTGACGGCTTCGAACTGCAGCTGGCGACCAACTATCTGGGCCCGTTCCTGCTCACCCGGCTGCTGTTGCCCCACATCATCGATCGTGTCGTGTTGGTGTCCTCTCAGCTGCACCGTCTCGGGCGGCTGCGCCTCGAGGACCTGAACACCGAGCGGCGTCCGTACCGCTCACTCGACGCCTACTACGAGTCCAAGCTGGCGGTGGTGCTGTTCTCCACCGAGTTGCAGCGGCGCCTGGACGCCGCGGGCAGCCGGGTGCGCTCGGTGGTGGCGCACCCGGGGATCGCCTCGACGAACCTGGCCCGGCACTCACGCTCGGGTGCGCTGACGCACGCGTTGCGGTTCTTGTTCAACGACACCCAGACCGGCGCACTGTCGCTGCTATATGCCGCCACTCAGGACGTGTCCGGTAACGCCTATATCGGGCCACGTGGGCTCGGCAGCCTGAAAGGACACCCAGCGCCGGGGCGCGCGTCGAAAACCGGTCGCGACCCGGGCACCGCGGGTGCTCTGTGGGAGGTTACCGAGCAGTTGATCCTCGCGAGCAATGCCGCTGCACCCTTGCCTTGACGGAGTGCTACTTCCCCGAAGACCGATCAGACCGGCGCCGATACAGCACGATGCTAGCCAGTCGCTGTGGCCGACCTCCGTCGCCGGAGCAACGCCCAACCGACCATCATCGTCCAGATCACCGCCAGGATCAGGGCGAACCCGAGCAGATAATTGCGATCCAACAACGAAGAGTTGTCCGGCCGCAGACCTGGTTTGCCCAGGAACGGGAGCGCGATAGCCAGCGAGGCTGCCGACAGGATGCCGCCGGCAACCGCCGGCGCCCGCAGCCACCGTGGAAGCCACCTGCCGACAGCCCAGCCCAGGACCGCGATGGCGGGCATCATCGCGGCGTCGGAGAGCACGGCGGGCGTGAAGAACCAGGCGACGAAGGTGATCTTGTCCGAGATCCGCGGAACGGCCGGCACCAAGGTGTACAGGCCGACTGCGCCGAATACCACGCCGGTGAAGATCAACAACGCTCTGAGCAGCGGTGTCCAGGTGGTCGGTCGGGTCCGCTTCACGCCGTCACGTCGATTCGACTGAGCCACTTGGTCTGCAGCACCCCTGGCCGCGCTGGGGCGATCAGCCGTGCCGGATAGCCGTGGTCGACGTCGAGCACCTGTCCGTTCAGTTTCAACGCCACCAGGGTGAGCGGATCCCGACACACCGTCGCCGGAACGTCGCTGTGGCCATAGGTTCCGGTGTCCAGCGAGTTCACCCGGGCCGCCGCCTGCGGACCAGCGCCGGCCGCTGTCAGCAGGTCGGCAAGCCTGACTCCTGTCCAGTTGGCCTGCCGTGCCCAGCCCTCGACACAGGCGATAGGCAGATCGGCACTGTGCTGCGGGAGTCGCTGCAGGTCGGCGAGCGAGAACTGGATGACGCCCGTTGGCCCGTTCACTGTGAGCCGCCAGCTCGGGTCGTTCGCTGCCTTGATCACCCCGGCGGCCTGCGCGCTTCTGTTGACCGGAAGTCCCTGCGGGCCGGCGCCGCTGCGTTGGGCGAGCACCGAGATCTTCTGCAGGGCAGGGATTCTGTCGCCGACGGTGGCCAGCGTGCCGATGCCGACGGCGCCGGCGGCGATGCCCAGGAGCCCGCGACGGGACAGCGACCCTTGATGCTCGGGTGCAGTATCGACTGTGACACCTGCCGTCGCTGCATCGACCGCATCGGCTGAGGTAACCGACTCGCGCTCCACGTCGTGGGCCGGCGGGTCGTCGGCGCTGACCGGGCGCGACAGCGCGTTCCTGATGACGGGGAGTTTGACGGCAATGTGCACCAGCAGAGCGCCGATGACGATCCACCCGACAGCGAAATGCACGGACGGGAAGAAGTAGGTCCACGGGTAGAACTCGGCGACATTGAGCAACCCGCCGATCAGCTCGAATGCCGCCGACGCGATCAATACCAGGATCGAGAGTCGCTCGAGGGCGTTCACCAATCCGGTGAGCAACGGTCGCCGCCAGAACCGCGGCGTCACCACCCATAACTTGATTCCCAGCAACGGGATCGAGGCGATCCCGGACGTGATGTGCACGCCCTGGGTCAGCCGATACAGCCAGATCGGGCGGGTCGGCCAGCCGAACCAGGAAGGGGGGTGCTGGATGAGATGACTCAACAGTCCGGTGATGAAGCACAGTGTGAAGGTGATGCCGAGCCACAGACCGACCCTGGCGGCCACCCTGGGCGAGTGCAGGATCGACGGGTAGTCGGACTGCACCGGAAGTCGACGCCGGGATTGGATCAGCTCGCGCAGCGTCATCTGGTTGCCCCGCCTGTCAGCCAGTTGTCGCTGGCCGTTAGTTCTGCCTGCCATCGCGATCCGTTGCGCCACACTGCGGTCGGAGTTAGTCCGGCCGTAGCCGAGATGACGCTCAACGCATCGACCCCCAGCCAGCTCCACCGGAACCATCCGCTGGTTCGGTCGCCGACCGCCACCCGAACCTGTCGGGCGCTCAGCGCTGTCCCAGGAGGTCCTACATCCAGCAGGATCTTTCCACCGGGTGCCAGCAGCCCTGCGCACCTGGACAGCAGCCGAACGGCGTCGCCGCCGATCCCGATGTTGCCGTCGGCCAGCAATATGTGTTCCCAACGCTGCTCGCCAGGGATTTCGTCGAATACATTGCGCTGCAACGCTATCCCGCCCCGGGCGATGGTCATCTGCACGGCAACCGAAGAAATGTCGATACCCAATGACGCAATGCCGAGGCGGGTGAGCGCCGACGTCATCCGGCCGGGTCCGCAACCCACATCCAACGTCGGACCCGAACAGCGCTCCAGAAGTGCCAGGTCGCCCGGATCGGGAGCGCCCGACCAGCTGCCGATCGGCATCACAGAGCGGCCGCCGTCCTTGGTCTCCAGCTCGCCGCAACCGCAGGTCAGCCCCGATTCGTACACCTGCAGCGCCAATGTCATCGCCGCACCTCGGACAGTTGGTTGCCGCGGGCCAGACTGCCGGTCGCGCCCAGCAGCAGGGCGGCCAGCTGGCCGAACCGGGTGTCGGGGATGAGCTCGGCCACCGCCGCAGCGTCGGCCGCGGTGTCCACGTCGATCAATCTGGGTAGCAGCGCGGTGGCCAGCCCCAACCCTGCGACGGCAGCCGCCGTCGCCTGATAGGTCTCCGGAGTGGACATCGGTACGCCCGACAGCACTCGCGCATGCCGGGCGCGACGCAGGCCGAGGGCCCACCAGCCGCCGTCCTCGGTCGATCCGATGGCTGCGTCCGAGCCTGTCTCCAACGCGAAGAAGGCTTGCCGTAACAGATCCGGGGTGATCTGGGGGGTATCCATGCCTACCTGCACGATGGAGCTAAACGGGCCGGCCGCATCCCGATAAGCATGGGCAAGGCGTTCGCCGAACGTCGACCCGCGTTGGCCGATCACCGTGCAGTGTCGAAGGCTAGCTGCGATCTGTCTACCGGCCGGTGCATCGTGCAGCGAACCAGTGAGGGCGACGACCACGCGCGCTTCGGTCACCGCCAGCGCCACATCAAGGCTGTCCAACAGGGCGGCAGCGGCCAGCGCTGCGCATTGGTGCGGTGTCAACTCGGGTCCGAGCCTGGTCTTTGCCTGTCCCGGAACCGGGGACTTTGCGACGATAAGGATGGTCTTCATCGTGAGCCGCCGACGCCGGCTCGAAGTGGCCGCATGGCGGGAAGCGTCGCTGCCGTGAGCGCAGCCACCGGTGGGTTACGGCGCCGGCTCCGCAGCAGCACGGCAGCAAAGTCCTGAACTACGGTCGCGGTACCTCTGCCGGTCCCGCTGATCTTTGAGGATGTTCCGGCCGCCCGAGGGTGGTAGTCGATGTCGAATTCGCTGATGCGCCAATTGTTTTGGGCGGCCCGCAGGACTGTCTCAAGAGGATAACCGCAGCGACGATCGATCAGTCCTAGCTCGAGCAGATCAGTGCGCCTGGCGACCCGCACCGGGGCGATGTCGCGCAGCCGGCTGCCGGCGCCCACGGAGATCAGCCGGGCCAGCAGGTGATTTCCCCAGCGCGCGTGCCATGGCCAGGCCGTCCGATGCACCGGGCGGCGACGGCCGCAGGCCAGATCGGCATCGCCATGGATCACCGATGCGAGCAAGGGGGCGATATCTGCCGGAACGATGGAACCGTCGCAATCCATCACTGCGACATAGGTGGCGCTGGCGGCCAGCAGCCCCGCGTGAACGGCGGCGCCGTAGCCGCGTCGGGGCTCGTGCACGACGACAGCGCCCAGGCTCAGCGCAATCTGCTGGCTGCCATCGGTCGAACCGTTGTCCACCACGATCGCTCGGAAGCCCGCGGGGAGTGCCGTCAACACAGCTGGTAGCGCTGCCGCCTCGTCCAGACAAGGTAGTAGTAGATCGACCTGCACGTTGCTCGACCGCGGATAGTTGCTGTTGTCCATGGTCAGAACGCTACGGCGGAACTATTGCACGCCAATGGGTTCAGACCTTACCGGGATCTTGCGGTGCGCGGCATTCCTTACCGGTTGGTGGCCGTCCGCCGCATGGGGTGGTACCTGCACGCTGATAGCTCTATGGTCCGCGGAGTGAACCTTTCTGCACCACCGAGGCCGGTGCCGACGCCTGTGCCATCGTTGGGCGACGAATCGGCGCCCCAACCTCGTCGCCCGTTGACCGGCGACGCTCACTGGGTATGGGCGTCGCTGGCGCTGGTCGCCGTGGCCGCGGTCGTCGGACCGCTGCTTGAACGTGCCGGCAGTCAGTTGTTCGTCAACGCCGCCCCGCTCATCGGCGATCGGAAACCGCATCTGGGCATCGGATCCCCGGTCGCGATTGCCCTCGCGGTAGCGGCAGTCGCGGTTTTCCCGCGGATGGTCCGTCGGACCCGCTGGCGCCCGTTGCTCTTGATCAGCTGGTTAGCAGCCGTCTGTTGGACCGTGTCACTGGCGCTGATCGACGGTTGGCAGCGTGGCTGGGTCGATCGGCTATCGAACAGCAACGAGTATCTGCACGACCTGCCGAGAATCGACGGTATCGGTGGCTTCCTGAGCGCCTTCGCCAGCCACATCAAGGACTTCCAGCCGGGCAGCTGGACAACCCATGTCGCCGGCCATCCGCCGGCGGCGACACTCGTGTTCCTGTTGCTGGATCGAATCGGACTGGGCGGTGGGGCATGGGCCGGCGTTGTGGTCGTCGCAATCGGAACGCTGGCCGCGGTAGCCGTGCCGGTCACCCTGCGAGTCTTGGGTGCTCCGAGGGCGGCGAGGGCGGTGCTGCCGTTCACGGTGTTCTTCCCCGGCGCTGTGTGGGTGGGGGTTTCCGCCGACGGACTGTTTGCCGGGGTGGCGGCCACCGGTCTGGCGGTGACGCTCATTGGTGTGCTGAGCCGGCGACGATTCGCCGGCGTCGTCGCTGCCGTGTGCGGCGGAATATTGTTGGGGCTCACTGCATATTTGTCCTATGGGCTGGTGCTGCTGATCGTCGTTATCGGCGCCGCGTCGGCCTGCTCGGCTGCGGTATTGGCGACCCGCGGCCGGTGGCTGCGAGGCTGGCTGGTCGGCTGGTCGTCGGCGGCGGTAGGAGTGCTCGCCGTGATCGCGCTGTTCTCGGTGGCCGGCTTCTCCTGGTTTCAGGGGCTGGCCGAGCTGCAGGTCCGCTATTACCAGGGCATCGCGTCTCTGCGTCCGTACGGCTATTTCGTCTGGGCGAACCTTGCCGCCCTTGTGTTGTCCGCCGGGCCGGTCGTGGCCGCGGGTCTGGCCAGGGCGGTGACGGTGCTGCGACACCCGGCCGGTGGACGACTGGCCGGCGGCCGGCTGCGGGTCCAGCAGCTGGGTTCATGGTGGGGCGGTGCCGAGATGCTGGTGCCGGCCACGATCTCGGTGGCCGCCCTTGTTGCGGTGCTGACCGCGGATCTGTCTGGATTGTCGAAGGCTGAGACGGAGCGAATCTGGTTGCCGTTCGGGTTCTACCTGCTGTCCGGGTTGGCATTGCTGCCCCGTCGAGCGAGACGATGGGCCGTAGCCGTGCAAGTCGGCTGCGCCTTGGTGGTCAACCACCTGGTGTTGACACAATGGTAAGGGGCGCGCAGTGGTAGGAGACCAGCTGATCCCGCCGCGGGTGAGTCGGGTGCTTGTCGTGGACGACGACGAGACGGTCCGGGAAGTGGTGCGGCGCTATCTCACCAGGGA
>JALYXB010000229.1 GCA_030947305.1 Actinomycetota bacterium
ACAGCGGCGGCGACACTCGCGCGTCGCTGCGCCAGCGTCACAGTTGTCGAAGTCGCCGCCTCATCCATACCCACAATGTTACGAACCAGGTCCGACAGCCGATCCCTCCAGAACCCCTGCAGCGCAACACTTCTGATCACAAGTCGATAACGATTGGGTTGGCGGCGAGCGATTCTGCGTCGCTTGCCTGGCTCCGCAGCCGAGATCCGTTGCTCAGCAACAGTAGTCGGCACCGTCGCGGACGTCTCAGCCTCCAGTCCGGCCTGCTGTCAAGGCGGAAGTCGCAATGCAGCGCCGCCGGCCGCCCGGCTGGGATCGGCCGCTCGCGAGGCGCCGCCGCTCAGCCGAGTGCCGAAGCTGAGCATGATCGCGGGATCCTAGGTTTCACCACACGCCTTGATCCGTTCGATCCCAGGCCGATCTGCTGTATGCGAGCGAAGAGGTTGCGAGACAAGGCGACTCCCTCAACCCTGCCGCGGACGATGCAGCGCCGAACACGGCGCGTGGTGAAATGCGCCTTGTCGACCGGTCCGCTGTGTTCGGCGCGCAGCACGGGCCGTGGTTAGCCGGTACTGCCTTCGCTCGGTGACGGCGGTTCGATCCTGATGGTCTGGATTCGCCAGGCTGGCAGCCGAGCGAGCAGCCGGTCGGGCCCGAGCCGCGGTGGTGGCCACGGCGATCACGGCGCCGTAACCCAACGATGGAGCAGGCTGCCACCGGCCAGCACAGCGCGGAACTGCTCGAGCGTCGGATGGTGCGGATACAAGGTCGGCACCACCGCACACGCCCACCTGCGGCCCGCAGCCGCCGACCGTGCGGCGCTTGGTGAGGCTAGCGGTAGCATCGCTAATCGGCAATCGATTGGCGATTTCTTCTGCATCGTTCTGCGAGGGAGAGATGGCACCGGAGCATTCGGTAGTAGTGATCGGTGGCGGCTCCGGTATCGGCGAGGCAACCGCCGAGCTGCTCGCCTCGCGGGGGTGGTCGGTGGTCTGCGCGGACATCACCTTTCCACCGCCGGTCGACACGGCTGACGGCGACGGCATCATCCGCCGGCGCGCCGATGCCACCCGTCTTGAAGATCTGCAGACCGTGGTGGCCGAAGCGGACCGGATCGCCCCGCTGAAGGCACTGGTGTTCTCCGCCGGCGCCGAACGACACGGCGATGTACTGGCGGCGGACGGGTCGATCTGGGATGAGATGATCGAGGTGAACCTCACCGGCGCGTACCTCTCGGCCCGCGCCGCAATCCCAGTGTTGATCAACAACAACGGCGGATCGGTCGTCGTGCTGTCGTCGGTGCAGGGCCTGGCCACTCAGCGTCAGAACGCCGGCTACGCAGCGGCGAAGGCCGGAGCGATGGGCCTGGTACGTGCGATGGCCCTTGACCACGGACGGCAGGGAGTGCGGGTGAACGCGGTTGCGCCTGGCACCGTTGACACTCCGCTGGTGCGCAGGAACGCCGCCGCAGCCAGACCCGACAATCCGCAGGCAGCGCTGGCCGCTTGGGGTGAGATGCACGCTCTCGGCCGGGTGGCCCAACCGTCCGAGGTCGCCGCTGTCGTCGCGTTTCTGGTCTCGGACGAGGCGTCGTTCGTCACCGGATCCACCTGGACGGTCGACGGGGGTTTGTTGGCGTCCTATGGCTGACGAACCGGCGGCAGCGAGATGAGGATCGATGAAGCTCAGTGAACTGCTCAACAGTCGACCGGAGCCGCTGTGGAACCTGGTGAAACAGTGCGGGGTCGACCACGCTGTGATGATCTTGGCCGGCGCCGAACAGGAGGCTCGCTGGCTGCGATCGGCGGATCAGGCCGTGCCGGTCCCCGCAGCCGGGGGCGACGCGCCGTGGTCCGAACCCAGACTTCACCAGCTGCAACAGGAAGTCGGCGAGTACGGCATGCGCATCGCCGCCATCGAGGACACACCGCCGATGGACCGAATACGGCTCGGTCTCGCCGGCCGCGACCAGGACATCGACGCAGTGCTGGTGCAGATTGCGGCCATGGGACGGCTGGGGATTCCGGTGCTCTGCTACAACTGGATGGCTGTCACCAGCTGGGCAAGGACCGACGTCACCGTGCCGCTGCGCGGGGGAGCGCTCTCCTCCGGGTATTCGGAACGGGCAGCCGCGGCGCTGCCGTCGTTGGTCGAACCCGGTGAGATAACCGCAGACCAGTTGTGGAGCGCGTTGGAGTACTTCCTGGCAGCGACCGTCCCGGCGGCAGAGGAAGCCGGGGTGCGACTGTCGCTGCACCCCGACGATCCGCCGCTGCCAGCGATGCGTGGGGTGCCGCGCATCATCAACTCGATCGAGGCGTATCGACGGGTGCTCGCCTTGCGTCAGTCACCGAGTAACGCGATCACCTTGTGCCAAGGCAACTTTGCCCTGATGACCGACGAGCTGCCGTCGGTGATCCGTGAGTTCGGCCAGCAGGATGCAGTGGCGTTCGTGCACTTCCGCGACGTGTTGGGTACCGCCGACGACTTCATCGAGACGTTCCATGACGAAGGTCAGAACGACCTGGAGGCTTGCATGCGCGCCTACGCCGAGGTCGGCTTCGACGGCCCGATGCGACCCGACCATGTGCCGACGCTGTTCGGCGAATCGAACGACCGACCCGGCTACGCGACGCTGGGGCGGCTCTACGCCATCGGCTACCTCCGTGCCCTGCAACAGGTCGCCTACGGGCGACGCAGCTGATCAGCCCGAAAGCCCAAGCACAGAGGCGATCTCGGTGCGGGCGGCGGCCAGCTTCCCGGCGGCCAGTGCTCGTCCGGCGCCGATGTCGGTGGCCCGCGGATCGATCGGGATCACGATCTCCAGATAGCACTTGAGTTTGGGTTCGGTACCCGACGGCCGGACGACGATCCTGAGCTGTTCGGTCCGCAGCACCACCGCATCGGTGCGCGGCAGTAGATCGTCGGTGCCGGTTACCGGATCGCCGAGCAAGGTCGTAGGAAGGTCAGATCGCAAGCGCTGCATGGCATTGGAGATGTCGGCCAGGTCGGTGACGCGTACCGAAAGCTGGTCGGTGACGTGCAGGCCGTGGCCGCGGGCCAGCTCGTCGAGGGCGTCGAACACCGTGCGCCCCTCTGCCTTCAGGGTGGCGGCCAGATCGGCCGCGACAACGGCGGCGGAGATCCCGTCCTTGTCCCTGACGTAGTCGGGATCGACGCAGACCCCTAGCGCTTCCTCATAGCCGTAGACCAGGCCGCTGCCCTGTCCGTCACCGGCCCGGACAATCCACTTGAAGCCGGTCAGTGTCTCGTCGTACCTGGCGCCGCGGGCGGCGGCGATAGACCGGAGCAGCGAAGACGAGACGATGGTGGTGGCCACCAACGGATCTGGGTGCGCGGCCCGGTTCAGCGTCGACAGAAGATGGTCGCCCAGTAAGGATCCTGTCTCGTCCCCGCGCAGCATTCGCCAGCTGCCGTCGGCGGCCTTGGCCCCGATGGCGCAGCGGTCGGCGTCCGGGTCGTTCGCGATGGCCAGATCGGCGTCGACCTCCCTCGCCAGCTCCAATAGTTGGTCGGTGGCGCCTGGTTCCTCCGGGTTGGGAAATGCCATGGTGGGGAAGTCAGGATCCGGCTGCTGCTGTGCGGCCACCATGTGGAGGTCGCTGAAACCGGCTCGGCGGAACACTTCTGCCAGGCTCTCTGCCCCGACGCCATGCATGGCAGTGACCGCGATACGCAGTGCAGGGACGGCTGCCGTTGGTGAGCCGCCGGGCGCGACCGCCCGGGAACCCGCCAGCGATGCCGCCCTGGCCAGGTACTGCTCGACGATGGCCGTTGCCCCTTCGGTCGGCCAAGGCTGCGGCGTGCCGGCGGTGTCGACACTCACCGCGGCCGGCGCCGCAGCGATGGCGGCCTCGATGGCGGCATCGGTGGGTGCCACAATCTGGGCACCGGCCTGCAGATACACCTTCAACCCGTTGTCCTGCGGCGGGTTGTGCGACGCCGTCACCTGCAGACCGGCTGCCGCATCCAGGTGTCGGACGGCGAAGGCAGTGATCGGAGTCGGCAACGCCGCCGGCGCCAGGAGCGCCCGGAATCCCGCCGCTGCAAACACCTGCGCGGCGTCGGTGGCGAACTCGGCGGAGCGATGTCTGGCGTCATGACCGATGATCACGATCCTGCCGGGACCGCCGTTCGCCCGCAGGTGTGCGGCGATGCCGGCGGCCGCCCTGCGCATCACAGCCAGGTTCATTCCGGCCGGCCCCGCCCTTAGCGGACCACGCAAACCTGCTGTGCCAAAGGCGAGCGGCGCGCTCATCCGATCGGTCAGGTCGGCGAGGGCGAATGCGTTGCCACCCATGGCATCTGCCAGTACCCGCTGCAGCTCGGCCCGGTCAGCCGGCGATGGATCGTCGGCGATCCAGCGCATCGCCCTGTCCCGCAGCGCGGGCGTCAACCGGTCCGGGCGTTCGGCGCCGGTCGGCATCGCCGTCAGGCCCGCTTGATCAGCTCGGCGAGCAACGCGCCCATCCTGCCGGCCGCTGCCTCCCCGGCCTGCAGCACCTCTTCATGGTTTAGTGGCTCGCCCGTCATCCCGGCCGCCAAATTGGTGACCAGGGAGAGCCCGAACACCTCGGCCCCCGCCTCCCTGATGGCGATCGCCTCCAACACCGTCGACATTCCGACCAGGTCGGCGCCGAACCCGCGCAACATCCGAATCTCTGCCGGTGTTTCGAAGTGCGGGCCAGGCAATTGGGCGTACACACCCTCCTTCAGCGACGGATCGATCTCCCTGGCCAATTTTCTCAGCCGCGGCGAGTACAGGTCGGTGAGGTCGACGAAGTTCGCGCCGACGATCGGAGAGGTGGCTGTCAGGTTCAGATGATCGGAGATCAGGATCGGCTCCCCGACCGACATGCCATCGCGCAGCCCGCCGGCGGCGTTCGTCAGAATCACCGTCCTGGCGCCGGCCGCCACAGCGGTGCGGACGCCGTGCACCGCAGCTGGCACACCGCGGCCCTCGTAGTAATGGGTTCGACCGAGCAGCACCAGTACTCGCTTGCCGCCGACCGGGATGGAACGCAGCTTGCCGGCGTGCCCCGCCACCACCGGGGCAGAAAACCCCGGTAGGTCGGTCACCGAGATCTCAGCGGTGGCCTTGCCGAGCGCTTCCGCGGCAGGCACCCAGCCAGATCCGAGGACCAGGGCGACATCGTGGTGCAGCACACCCGTCGCCCTGGCAAGCGCGGCAGCTGCTTCTTCGGCAGTGGCGCTGGATGCGGTGGCTGAGTCGACCCTCTCATCGGACATGGGCAAACCCTAGCTGCTGCAAACCGCCGGGAGCCGGCGTCGTGGACAGCACCATGGCGTCAGCTGTGGTCGAATCGTTCGGCGCTGAGCCGAAACGATCCGCCGACCGGATTGACGCACCGGACCCCGTCGGAGGCCATGTTGCAGTTCACCCCGCCGGGCCCGGAGACTAGCGAGCCGTACGGAGCCGTGATCTTGGTGGCATTGGCGAGCAGATCGCCCGGGCAACCAGTCATCGAGGCGTGGCCGTGCACGGGCAGTCTCGCCACGGCTACCGGCTTCTCGGTGTTGCAGGAGGGCGTGTCGTAGTGGATCACGTTGATGCGGCAAACGGCGCCGGTTTCATCGATCCGGCACCAGATGTTGTGGGACGGACTGACGAACCCTGAGGAGGCGTCCAGCGGTTTGCCGGTGAGCGTCGACGGCACGGCGCTCTGGACAGGTGGGCTGTCGCTTCCTGCCGGCTCGGTGCCCGACTGCGACCCTACGTTCGACGGGCTGACCCCGGACGCAGCTCCGTCCGGTTGGGCGGAGCGACCCGCCGGCCCGGTACTGGGCCGCTCGGGGGGAGTGCGCACGATTCTCGGAGCTGTGGATCCGGCTGTCGCGGACTGCTGGCCGAGGTCGGCCAGCAGGCGGACGCCGAAGAATCCGCCGACGGCCATCGCAACAACGATCAGCGCCACCACCGGCAGTACCCAAACCGGCCGTGATCGCCGCTCAGCGACAACCGGCAGCGGCGAGAGTGCTTTGGAGCCGCTGTTGGCCCATGGTGGCGGCGGTACCGGGTCGGACCTGCGCGGCGCAAACAGCGGGACGTCGGCGTTGATATCGCCGAAGGACCTGCTCTGGCGGGCGCCAGCCGGGCCGCCGCCAGGGCCGGCCGGGCCGCCGCCGGATACGGCCGGCGCGCCAGCAGGCTCGGTCGACCGCGGTGGTCGAGCGACGTTGGCTGTTATCCCCGTCGGGTCGTCCGCGTACTGTTTCAGCTGATCACGCGCCTGCGCCACCGTCATTCTGGCGGCCGGGCTCTTGACAAGCAGCCCGTCGATCACCGGCCCGAGGCGGCCGGCGTGCGGGTGTGGAGGGACGGGATTTGCCACTACCGCTGTCAGGGTTGCGATGGCGTCGCCCCTGTCGAACGGCGGCCTGCCCTCGACGGTGGCGAACAGCATGGCGCCGAGGCCCCAGGCGTCCGAGGCCGGCGAGGCCAACCCGCCGGCCGCCACCTCCGGCGCGATGTAGGCGGGGGATCCCAGCAGCAGGCCGGTCATCGTCATCGACGGCTCGTCGGCGCTGCGCGCGATGCCGAAGTCGGTGAGTTTGACCCGGCCGTCGTTGCCGACCAACACATTGCCAGGCTTCACATCCCGGTGGGTGATGCCCGCCTGGTGCGCGGCCAGCAGCGCGCCAGCGACCGCCACTCCGATGGTGGCGGCCACGCCATCGCGCAGCGGGCCGTCCTGCCGCAGCACCTGGGCCAGCGATCGTGCCTGCAAAAGCTCCATCACGATGTACGGGCGACCGTCGACGGTGAGGATGTCGTACAGCGTGATGACGTGTGCGTGGGACAGGGCGCCGATGGCCCGTGCCTCGCGCATGGTCCGGTCGGCGACCAACTCCACCTCGCCGGTCGGCATCCCGCTCGGCAGGTTGATCTCCTTGATCGCCACCAACCGATGGACGACCTCGTCATAGGCTCGCCACACCGTGCCCATCGCGCCCTTGCCGATGATCGAGTCGAGGCGGTAGCGGCCGGCCAGGTACCGCGCGCCGGCAGATGGTCGCTGAGCAGACGGTGGTGTTGGTGGTGTCCCCGGCACGTCGGCCATTCTCGCATCCGCGACAATCTCCGGCGGTCTTTCTCGCCGGACTCGGCGGGCCCGGCGTCAGGATTGCGTCAAGATCGTCTGCCGAAGCGTCAAGAACGCGTCAGAACGGCCCTCTGCGCATTTGTGCCCGCCTAGCGTCGCCTGAGCCGGCCACGGAAATCCGGCAAAAAGGTGAGGGACATGATGATCGCTGCCGGGATCCTGGCGATCCTGCTGCTCGGCTACTTGGTAGTTGCGCTGATCTTCCCGGAGCATCTCGGATGAGCCCGTGGCTGGCAGCCGCCGGCGAGATCCTGGTGCTGTTGGTGGCGCTGGCGTTATTGCACCGGCCGCTGGGCGACTACCTGGCCAAAGTGCTGACCAGCGACCGCGACTGGCGGGTGGAGCGCGGTCTGTACCGGCTGCTGCGCATCGATCCGCGCGCCGATCAGCGCTTCAGCACCTACCTGATGGCCGTCGGCGGCTTCTCGGTGGGGTCCATCGGAGTGCTCTGGCTGATCCTGTCGATCCAGCGGATCCTGCCGTTCGCCCAGGGGCATGGCGGCATGTCGCCCGATCAGGGCTTCAATACCGCGGTCTCCTTCGTCACCAACACGAACTGGCAGTCGTATTCCGGTGAGTCCACGCTCGGCGTCTTCTCCCAGGCGGCCGGGTTGACCGTGCAGAACTTCCTGTCCGCCGCCGTCGGCATCGCGGTGATGGCCGCGCTGATCCGCGGTTTCCTGCGGCGCAAGTCCGACCGGCTCGGCAACTTCTGGGTCGATCTGACCAGGATCGTCGCCCGGGTGTTGGTGCCACTGAGTCTGGTTGCCGCGTTGATCCTGATCGGCGCCGGCGTCGTCGAGAACATGACGACCTCCACGACCGTGACGACGCTGTCCGGCGGAACTCAGACGATTCCGGGTGGCCTGGTCGCCTCCCAGGAGGCGATCAAGGAAATTGGCACCAACGGTGGCGGATACTTCAACGCCAACTCGGCGCACCCTTACGAAAGCCCGAACGCCTTCACAAACCTGTTCGAGATCTTTCTGCTGCTGCTGATTCCCTCCGTGTTGCCTCGCACATTCGGCCGGATGGTCGGAAACCTCAAGCAGGGGCTGGCGATTCTGGCCGTAATGGTGGTGCTGTGGGCATCGTCGCTCACGGTGACGCTGTTGGCCGAGAACGCCCACACCGGGATGGCGTTGCGGGCCGCCGGCGCGGCGATGGAGGGCAAGGAAGTCCGGTTCGGCATCCCGATGTCGTCGCTGTTCGGAGTGTCGACGACGCTGACCAGTACCGGCGCCGTCGACGCGATGCACTCCTCGTTCACCGGTCTCGGCGGCGGCACCCTGCTGCTGAACATTCTGCTCGGTGAGATCGCGCCTGGCGGAACAGGTTCCGGCATGTACGGGATGCTGATCCTCGCCGTCATCACTGTGTTCATCGCCGGTCTGATGGTCGGCCGAACGCCGACCTATTTGGGCAAGCAGATCGGTTCGCAGCAGATGAAATACGCGGCCGCCTACCTGCTGGTGACGCCGGCGCTGGTGTTGCTCGGGTCGGGTTTGGCGCTGCTGGTGCCGTCGGCCCGTTCCGGGGTCGCAAACTCCGGTCC
>JALYXB010000101.1 GCA_030947305.1 Actinomycetota bacterium
GAGAGCCAGGGCCACAGGGCGAGACTACGTCCCCGCGCCGACACCCGGCTGACACTCGGACCCGTCAGCCGACGAGGCCGGCCTCCCGTAAGACGCCGCCGGCGACGGCATACACCGACCGTGCGGCGGGCCGCAGCCGCGGCCAGTTCCGACGAACTGGCGGGCCTATGCGGACCCGCCAGTTCCGGGGGGTAGTCAGCCGCAGCCGCAGCCGCACAGTTCGGGTGGACATTCCGGGTCGTCGCAGCAACACGACAGGTGAGCGTCACAGTCATCAGGTTCACCTCCTTCAGCTTCGGCCCGTCGGCTACCCCGAGTTCTTCCACGCGGACGTTCGCCGTCCCACTTCCATCCAGCTGTGAAGAAATCGCCTGCTCAGGTGTGTCGCCAGACTTTGAGCGCTGACAGCAGCAACAGCAACACCAGCAGCGGGATGAGCACCAGCGTCGGAACGACCCCTAGGAGCAGCCCGCCCAGCAGGGTGCCGGAGATGGAGCCGATGGCCATCGCGATGACGAACAGCTTGTTGTCGCGCAGGGCCTGGAAGCTGTTGTCGCGGCTGTAGCGGGTGAATGCGACCAGCATCGTGGGCAGGGAGACCGCCAGCGAGAGGCTGCCGGCGAGTTTGATGTCCACGGCGTAGAGCAACACGATGGTCGGGATCAGCAGCTCGCCGCCCGCCACTCCCATCAGGGCGGCGACGACGCCGACACCGGTACCGGCGATGACCCCGAAGATGCTGCGCGGCAGTACATCCAGCTGCAGCGATCCGAGCTGTGCCAGGTGGGTGGATGCCAGCGCGGCAGCGATGAGCACCAGCAGCACGGCGAGAACTTTGTATAGGGTCGCGGACCGCAGTTTGGTGGCCCAGGTTGCCCCGATCCAGGCGCCAAGCAGGCTGCCCGCGAGCAAGTTGACGATGACATACCAGTGGGCGGCCACATCGCTGTACGGCACCGAGAGCAGCCGGGCCGGTAGCGCGGTGATGACGACGATCAGGCTCATCGCCTTGTTCAGGATGATCGCGGGCAATGCAACGAACCCGAAAACGCCGATCAGCAGCGGCAGTCGGAACTCGGCGCCGCCCAGGCCGATCAACCCGCCCAGGACACCGATCCCGGCACCCGTAGCGAAGGCAAATATGACCGACCGCCTTGACACGCCCGGATCGATCAGGGGAGCAGGCACGCTGTTCGGCACTGGCGCAGTCACGACGCTCACGATATGGCTACAGCGCACCGGGACCACGCGTCCCACTTCTTCCAAGTGGTACACCCAATGCGGTCACCCACCGCCACGGCGCCAACCACCAGCAAGGTGACCATATGGCGACGGGGATGGCGAACAGGACGTGCATCAGACGATCGCCGGCCGGTAGGCTGATCGAGGACCCCCGCGGCGTCCACCTCCTCAACTCCCCCAGGGCCGGAAGGCAGCAAGGGTCCTGGAGCTCTGACGGGTGCGGGGGTCCCCTTCTGACCGGTGAGGCCGGGGCGGGCGGAGCCGTTAGACTCGGCGACGGAGGATTCGACTAGCGGCCTATGTCGCACGCTTGGAAAGCGTGTTGGGTGTCAAAGCCCTCACGGGTTCAAATCCCGTATCCTCCGCGCAACGGCAGCCCCGTCGACGGACGGGGCTGTCGTCTATCCGGGACAGGACTCGTGGGGCGGACATTGCCCAAGGTCAACATCGGGGGTGACGTCAGATATGGGGCCGTCCCGGCTCTGACGTTGCTTCGCTATACGAAGCAACGCCAAAGGTATGCCCGACCGACAGCGCCAACTTTGCCGGCGCCGAGTTTTGCCGGCGCCAACTTTGACAGCGCCCCGCGTCACATTTGAGCCGAACGCGGGCCGGTTGCCAGTCAGGAATCCCGCACCGGAGAATCCGGTCGGTGAGGCAAAAGATCGGCGCCGGCCGTTACGCACCGAGCCCATCGGGCGACCTGCACCTGGGCAATCTGCGCACGGCGCTGCTGGCATGGCTGTTCGCCCGTTCGCAGGGCCGCGAGTTCCTGCTCCGGATCGAGGATCTCGACCGAGTGCGGCCCGGCGCCGCCGAACGGCAGCTGGCCGACCTGACGGCAGTCGGCCTGGACTGGGACGGACCAGTCGTCCGCCAGTCCGATCGCCTCGACTCCTACGCCGCCGTCATCGAGCAACTCACGGCCCAGGGCCGCACCTATGAGTGCTTTTGCACCCGCAGGGAGATCCGGGACGCCGCGTCGGCTCCGCACGCACCACTCGGCGCCTACCCAGGGACCTGTCGCGACCTTACCGATGCCGAGCGAGTGGAGCGCCGAAAGACCAGGCCGCCGGCCCTCCGGTTGCACTCGGACCTCACCGAGTTCGCCGTCACCGACATCCTGTGCGGCGAATACAGGGGCCTGGTGGACGACTTCGCGCTCCGCCGCAACGACGGCACACCGGCCTACAACCTCGCCGTAGTGGTCGACGACGGAGCACAGCACATCGGCCAGGTGGTGCGCGGTGACGATCTGCTCTCGTCGAGCCCGCGACAGGCGTATCTGGCCTCCCTGCTCGGCCTGCCGGTGCCGCAGTACGCGCATGTCCCGCTGGCGCTGAACACCCGCGGCGTCCGGCTGGCGAAACGCGACGGTGCCGTCACCATGGCCCAGTTGGTCGATCGCGGCTGGACCCCGCAGCGGGTACTCGGCCTGCTGGCAGCCTCGGCCGGCCTTGCCGACCGGGACGAACCCGTGACGCCGGCCGAGCTGCTGCCGCGCTTCGATCCGCGGCTGCTGCCGCGGCAGCCGTGGATCGTCCGTCCGGAGCCGGTCTGAGCTGCTGCGACAATCACTGACGTGACAACTGATTCCGGTGCTGCCACGGGCCGCCCACGCGCTGCCTTCGCGGACAGCGGAACGGGCATCTACGCCAGTCTTGTCGCGGTGTTCTGCGCCATCTTGATCATCAGCGGCATAGGCGCGACGAAGGGCATCAAGTTCGGGCCGGTACTCACCGACGGCGGCGTGTTCCTGTTCCCGATCTCCTACGTGATCGCCGACGTGCTGAGCGAGGTCTACGGACTGTGGGCGGCCCGCAGAGCCGTGGTGATCGGCTTCGCCGTACAGCTGATGGCCGCGCTGACCTACTGGCTGGTGAGCATCTCCCCCGGTGCTCCCGGCTACACCGGGCAGCAGGCGTTCGACGCAGTTCTCGGTGTCGTACCCCGGCTGCTGTTGGCCGGGGTGTGCGGCTACCTGATCGGTGAGTTCCTGAACTCCTTCGTGATGGTGAAGCTGAAGGAGCGCAACAAGGAGGACAAGCTGTGGCTGCGGCTGGTGAGCTCCACCATCGTCGGCGAATTCTTCGACACCCTAGTGTTCTGCTCGATCGCCGGCCCGGCCATCGGCATTACCGGCTTCGCCGATCTGACCAACTACACGGTGCTCGGATTCGTCATCAAAACAGCGGTCGAGTTGGTGCTGGTGCCGATCGTCACCTACCCGATCATCGCCGCCATCAAGCGGCGCGAGCCGAGCTATGCGGCTGCGCTGGCGAGTCAGGGTTCCCAGCGTTAGCTGCAAGAAAGTGGCCGCTCCCCACGCGTTCTTGGGCTTGCAACGGCCATTCGAATGGTCGAGGGGCCGAATCCTTGCTGGCCCCAGACCAGCTGTCTGATGGGCCGAGCATCCCACGCCGGTGACGTCGGTGGATGTTCTTGCGATGATGGCCGACGTGGAGGAGATCAAGGTTGTCGTCGCCCATCACGAGCGCGCGACCCTGCGCGTCGGCGACGTGTTCCTGAAGATCGACGCTGATCAGGCCCGCACCGACGTCGAGGTCGAGGCAATGGCGATGGCACCGGTTCCCACCCCGGAGATCCTGTGGCGCAAGCCGCCCGTGCTCGCGCTCGCCGCCGTCCCGGGGACGGCACTCGGCCGCCTCGGCCTGCCGTCTACCGCGTCCTCGGCGGCGTGGGCCGCGGCAGGTGCCGCCGTCCGGGCGCTGCACGAAGCGCCCCTGCCGCCGTGGCCCGGCCGAAACGTCGACGAGCTCAATTCGCACCTTGCCGGCGAGTGCGAGTGGCTCCTCGCCAACGACGTCCTTCCCGCCGACCTGGTCACACGCAACCGCCAGATTGCCGAGGCCGCACTACGGCCGTGGACACCGGTGTTCATCCACGGCGACCTACAGGTCGACCACATCTTTGTCGCCGGTGACAAGGTCACCGGCATCATCGACTGGTCAGATGGGGCCCAAGGCGACCCGCTCTTCGACCTCGCCACCCTCACGCTCGGACACCCGGAACACCTTGGTGACGTCATCGCCGGCTACGGCACCGACGTCGACCGTGACCTCATCCCTGCGTGGTGGTCGTTGCGATGCCTGAGTAACGTCCGCTGGCTGGTCGAGCACGGCTTCGGCCCGCCCGAGGAGTATCCCGAGGTCGCTGTACTGCGATCCCGGATGTGAGGCTGCACGAGCCTGACCCAACAACTGCCGTTCAGGAAACCTTTGCCGCGTAGTACCGGTCGCGGAAGGCACCGGTGAACTCGTCGAAGGTGCCGGTTTCGATGCTCTCGCGGATCGTGTCCACCAAGGTGATGATGAAGCGCTCGTTGTGAATGGTGGCCAGCGTCGCGAACAGCCGTTCGCCGGCCTTGTCCAGGTGATGCAGGTAGGCGCGGGTGTAGTGGGCGCAGGTGTAGCAGTCGCAGTCGGAGTCCAGCGGGCCGAAGTCGCGGCGGAAGCGGGCCGCCGTCACGTTGTAGCGGCCGTCGCGGGAGTAGATGGCACCGTTGCGGGCCACCCGTGACGGTGAGACGCAGTCGAAGGTATCGGCGCCGGCTTCGATGGCCGCGATGATGTCGTCCGGTTCACTGATGCCGAGCAGGTGACGGGGTTTGTCGTCCGGTAGCTCATCGGTGCACCAGCCGACGATGGTGCCGAGGTTGTGTTTCTCCAGCGCGCCGCCGATGCCGTAGCCATCGAAAGGACGGCCGGCTCCGTCCGTTGTTCCCAGCGCCAACAGCCCGCGCACCGCCTGCCGGCGCAGGTCCTCGTACTGCGCGCCCTGCACCACGCCGAACAACGCCTGATAGGGCTTGCCGACGCGCTCGGCGGTCAGCCGATCGTGCTCGGCCAGGCAGCGGATCGCCCACTGCCTTGTCCGCTCCAGCGAGGCCTCCTGGTACGGCCTGGTGTTCATCAGAGTGGTGCATTCGTCGAAGGCGAAGATGATGTCGGCGCCGAGCTGATGCTGGATCTGCATCGAAACCTCAGGCGTGAAACGGTGGGTGCTGCCGTCGATGTGCGACTTGAAGGTCACCCCGGCGTCGTCGACGGTGGCCATCCGGGTCTTGCCCGGCGCGATCACGTCGTCGGACTGCATGCCTTCGGTGGACATCGCCAGCACCTTCTTGAAACCGACGCCGAGGCTCATCACCTGGAAGCCACCGGAGTCGGTGAAGGTCGGGCCCGGCCAGTTCATGAAGGCCCCAAGGCCACCGGCAGTCTCGACGATGTCCGGACCCGGCTGCAGGTAAAGGTGATAGGCATTGGCCAAGACAGCCTGCGCGCCGGCTTCGGCGATCGTCTCCGGCAGTACCGCCTTCACGGTGGCCTTGGTGCCGACGGCGATGAAGGCGGGCGTCCTGATGTCGCCGTGCGGCGTGTGGATCACCCCGGTGCGAGCGGGCCGGCCGGCCAGCCGAGCGCCCACCGTGAATCCGAAGCCGTTCGCCGTTGCCGCCACCCTGGCATCCAACCAGGCCGCGGTCGCCGGCTTGTCCGCCAACCCCGCATCGGTGACGATCAAGTGATGTTCGACGAACAACAGAGTCACCACGGCGACTACAGCCGTCATGAGACCGATGCGGAGCGTCTCGACCGGAACTTCGGTGAGCTGCTGCAGGAGCTGCGGGTGGCGCAGGCCGGAGTGCAGATCCTGTTCGGTTTCCTGCTGTCGCTGGCCTTCCAAGCGCGGTTCGTCGCCCTGGACACCTTCGAACTGGACGTCTACCTTGTCACCCTGCTGGCGGCAGCGTTGGCCGTCACCTTCTTCACCGGACCCGTTGCGGCCCACCGGCTTCTGTTCCGGCGCGGCGTCAAGGGCTTCCTAGTGAAGTACACCGCCCGGATGGCAGAGTTCGGCCTCGGTTTCTTGGCGGTGGCGGTGGTGGGCGGCGTGGTGCTGGTGACGGACGTGCTGCTGAACCGCGGTGCCGCGCTCGGCATCGGTGCCGGCCTGGTACTGGTCGGCGTGGTGATTTGGCTGCTGGTGCCCATCTCGATGCGCAAAAAGGGCCACCGACCGGAGCAGATCTGACGATCGGTCAGCCGAAGGTGGCCGTCACCGGAGCGGACACGTCGGTCGACAGCACAAGGGTGGCGCCGTCCAATTCGCCGGGCTCTTTCAGGTCGTTCAAGGCCGAGGTGACCAGCATCCGGCCGTCGGCGATGGTCACGCTGGTGGGCTGTTTCGCCGGCACCGAGATCAGATCCGCCCAGTTGCCGTCCGGGTCGAAACGCGCGACGGCGGAGCCGCCCCAGAGCGCCACCCACAGGTGCTGCTCGTCATCCACCGTCATCCCGTCCGGGACGCCGAGCTGGTCCGGAATGCTGACGAAGACATCGCCTCCTTCGAGCGCCCCGTCGTCGGTTACCCGGTAGTGGCGGATTGTGCCCACCGCCGAGTCCGCGAGGTACATGGTTCGGCCGTCCGCGGTGCAGGCGGGGCCGTTCGGGCAGGCGAGGCCGTCCAACAGCTCGGTGACGGTGCGGTCGGGATCCACCCGCCACAGCTGGCCGCTGCCGACAGTGCCCGGAAAGTCCATGGTGCCGAAATACAATCGGCCGCCGGCAACGGCGGCATCGTTCACCCTGCGCGCCGGCTGGTGACCGGCGGCCGGCCGGCCGATCCAGTCCACCTTCACCGCCTGGTCCACCAGCGCGACACCCGTTCCGGCAATCACGATCATGCCGCCGCCGGCCACCGGAGCCATCGCGCCCAACGGCTCGTCCAGATCGAGCACTTGGCTGAGCTCGGCGGTGCCGCCGGTGCTGCGCCACAGGTCGCCGTCGAGCAGGTCAACCTGCCAGAAGTCGGTGCCGTCCCAGCGGCCACCCTCCCCGAGCCGGAACCGGTGCTGGTCAAGCGGCTGCAGGTCGACCGTTCGGGGCGTGCTCGGCTTGCTCATCGCGCAGTCTCCTCTGCTCGGGCGCCGTCGCCCGTCACCCGATCAGTCTTGCCCTACGCCGCCGGCTTGGCAGCCGGATCGAGGTGTTGCAGCAGCACACCGTGGCATGGACTCGCCCCTCGCCACGGTCATTCAACACCGACGTTCACAGCGCGCAGCTGCCATCGGTGAG
This sequence comes from Actinomycetota bacterium, assembly GCA_030947305.1. Classification (GTDB taxonomy): domain Bacteria; phylum Actinomycetota; class Actinomycetes; order Mycobacteriales; family Nakamurellaceae; genus Nakamurella. The sequence continues at coordinate 7,338 of JALYXB010000101.1, forward strand.
GGATTTGGGCGAACTGGCCTGGTGGTGCCGCGAGCGCCGCCCGCCCGATGCTGGGAGATCGCCGGCCGAGTGGGTACCGGAGGAATGATGACGTCATCCGTGTCAACGACAGGAGCGAGCTTGTGAGCGCGATCGGCAACATGACAGGCAAGGCATTGGGCGCACTGGGCAAGCGGCTGGCACCCGAGCGCGCCTCCGGATTCGTTCGATCGGTGCTGGAAAGGGCCATCGACGGCGTCGGGCCGCTGCCGGGGGCCGCGAGGTCGGCGGACAAGGAGCTGTCCAAGGCAAATGGCAACTCCGAGGCGGCGATCCGCGAGCTGATCGACGGACACGCGAAACTTGCCGGCGCGCAAGGGTTCGCCACCAACATCGGCGGCATCGTCACCGCGGCGGCGGCCATCCCGGCCAACCTCGCCGGTCTGGCACTGATCCAGTGCCACCTGGTCGCCGGCATCGCCCACCTGCGTGGGTACGACCTGAAGGACCCCAACGTCCGCAACGCGGTACTGGCGTGTCTGCTGGGAAAGTCAGGCGTGAAGAACCTCGTCGGGGATCGGCGGTTGCCGGCCACCCCGCTGGGCATCGCTACTGCTGCGAAGCACGATCCGGCCGTTGACGACCAGATCGCCCAGACCATCACCGCCGAGCTGATCGCCGGTGTCGGCGGCAAGCGGTTGGCAACCATGGTCGGCAAGCGCATCCCGTTGATCGGCGGGGCAATCGGCGGCGCCACCGATGGTTACGGCACCTGGCAGGTCGGCCGCTACGCCGCGCAGGAACTGCGACGGTTGGACTTCGGAAAGCAGCCGTGACGGCCGCTTGGCTCTGCGGTGCCGGCGGATGACGACGGGCCGGCGCCCGAAGCCTTGACAGCGACGTCAGTTGTCTGACAACCTCCGCTGACCGCGATCGATACCGACCGCGGCCCTTGCCGGCAGAAGGGGCGTCCGTGCGCACGATCGATTGGATCGCGGGCGACGCGGGCGGCGGCGGCGGGCATATTCGGCTGATCGACCAGACCCGGCTGCCAGCCAACACCGTGCAGCTGGATATCGACGTCATCGAGGATTTGATTGCGGCCATCGTGCGGTTGTCCGTACGCGGCGCGCCAGCGCTCGGCGTCGCGGGGGCGCTCGGCGTCGCTCTCGCCGCGCAGAACCTGCCCGCCGGTGAGGTAGCTGAGGCGGCCGGCCGGCTGCGGATCGCCCGACCGACGGCGGTCAATCTTGCCGCCGGCGTCGACCGGGTACTGCACACCTACCGCGCAGCGGGGTCGGCGGCCGCATTGCGGGAGGCCCTTGCCGTGCGGGACGAAGAGATCGCTTCTTGCCTCGCCATGTCGGCGATCGGTGCGGATCTGGTGCGCGAGTTGACGGGGACCGCGCCGGTGACGGTGATGACCATCTGCAACACCGGCGCGCTGGCTGCTGTCGAACACGGGACAGCGCTCGGGGTGGTGGAAAAGCTGCACAACGACGGCCATCTGACGACGGCCATTGCCCTGGAAACCCGGCCATTGCTGCAGGGCGCGAGGCTCACCGCTTGGGAACTGGATCGGCTGGGCATCGACTACCAGCTGATTGTGGATTCGGCGGCCGCCGCCGTGCTGGCAGGCGGCGGCATCGACGCCGTGTTGGTGGGCGCCGACCGGATCGCTGCAAACGGCGACGTGGCGAACAAGATCGGCACGTTCGCCCTGGCGCTTGCCGCGAACTACGCCAAGGTGCCATTCCTGGTGGTGGCGCCGGAAACGACCATCGACACCGGAACTGCTCGTGGCACCGACATCGCCATCGAGGATCGCGATCCGGCAGAGGTGTGCTCATTTGCCGGTGTGAGCGTCGCTCCAGCAGGTGCATCGGCCAGGAACCCCGCGTTCGACGTCACGCCGGCAGCGCTGATCACCGCCATCGTCACCGAACGGCAGGTGATCCGCCTAGACGCACCAACGGTACGAGACCATCCCGTCCTGTCCGAAGTAGCTCAGCGACCCCGAGCAGCACAGCTAGGAAGCTGAAGTGTGACCATCCGCAGTCGTCGTTCAGTGTCGTCCGAGGAGGAACAGCAATGAATCGCAAGGCATACCTGTTGGTAGCACTCGCATCTGCAGCGACGTTGGCACTGGCCGGCTGCTCGCAGAACACTGCGGGCACATCCGGTTCCAGTGGTGGTGCGCCCGCTCCGGCCGGGTCCAGCGCGACCGGGTCCAGCGCGGCCGGGTCCAGCGCGGCAGGCTCCAGCGCGGCAGGCTCCAGCGCGGCAGGCTCCAGCGCGGCAGGCTCCAGCGC
>JALYXB010000230.1 GCA_030947305.1 Actinomycetota bacterium
TCGCGCAGCTTTCGCACGACGGGCGCCTCGATGGTCGATGACGCGGATTTGACGAACTCGCCCAGCTCCTGGAGCTTGGAAACGACGTCCTTACTGGACTGTCCGAGTTCTTTTGCAATTGCGCTAACGCGGGCCTTGCCTGCCACTGCTCTCCTTACGGTGAGGCCGGGCGGCGGATCCTGCCCGCACGGCCTTGCTAGTTGACGATGCTCATTGCTGGGGCTTCACTGCGTGCTCACGATGGGTCAGCCTGCACTTTCGGTGTTCGCTGCCTGATCGCTCAGGTAGCTCTGGAGCTGCTGGGTGTCGATGGCGCCCGTCCGCACCCGAAGGGCGCGTGCGAAGGCTCGTCGACGCTGTGCCATCTGGAGACACTCGGAATCCGGGTGAATCCAGGCCCCTCGGCCGGGTGTCCGGCGTTTCGGATCGGGAACCACCATGACGACATCGCGGGCACTGCCTTCGACGTCCCCGGTTGGGTTCGCGACCACTCGGAGCAGAACATCGGGCCGTCCCTTCTCGCGGCACCCCACGCAGGTGCGCCACGAGCCGGACCGGTCCGACATGTCAGTCTACGCCCGCCTGGCTGCTGCTCAGGACCCGGTGGCGGGTGTCGACCCGTCGTCGGCAATCCGAGCGTCAGCCCGCTGCTCAGTGGCATCCGCCGGCTGCTGGTCGTGACCATCGGCAGGGTGCTGGTCGTGGACCGCGTGGCTGATGTGAGCGGACTCGTCCCCGTCGGCGGCCGACTGGGCGTCGGACCGGATGTCGATGCGCCAGCCGGTCAGCCGGGCGGCGAGCCTGGCGTTCTGACCCTCCTTGCCGATCGCCAACGACAACTGAAAGTCGGGGACCACCACCCGGGCCGCCTTGGCCACCGGGTCGACGACCGTCACCGACACCACCTGGGACGGCGAGAGAGCGTTGCCGACGAAGGTCGCCGGGTCGTCGTCGTGGTCGATGATGTCGATCTTCTCGCCGTTCAGTTCGCTCATCACGGCGCGCACTCGTGAACCCATCGGTCCGATGCAAGCGCCCTTGGCATTGACGCCGGGCACCATCGGCCGCACCGCGATCTTCGACCGATGGCCGGATTCCCTTGCCACTCCGGTGATTTCGACGCTGCCGTCGGCGATCTCCGGTACCTCGAGGGCGAACAGCTTGCGCAGCAGGTTCGGGTGGGTGCGGGACAGGGTGATCTGGGGGCCCTTCAGACCGCGGGACACCGAGACCACGTAGCAGCGCAGCCGCTGACCGTGGGTGTAGGACTCGCCCGGCACCTGCTCGGCGGCCGGGATAACCCCCTCTACATCTCCGAGGCTCACCACGATGACGCCACGGGCATTCACCTTGGCGTCCGCGGACACTGTCCCGGTGATCAGTTCGTGCTCACGGCCGGCAAAATCCCCGAACACCCGCTCGTTATCGGCGTCCCTGAACCGCTGGGTGAAGACCTGCCGTGCCGTGCTGGCGGCGATCCGGCCGAAGTCGTCGGGCGTATCGTCCCACTCACGGACGATCTCGCCTGCCTCGTCCGTCTCGGTGGCCAGCACCTTGATCATGCCGGTGCTGCGGTCCACTTCGACCCTGGCCTGCGGTGCATGCCCCTCGGTGTGCCGGTAGGCGGTGAGCAGCGCCGTTTCCAGCGTCTCGATCAGGGACTCGACTCCGATGCCCTTCTCTACGGCCAGCAGTCGCAGGTTGGCAATATCCACGCTCTTCATGGGCGTTCCTCCCGCCTATCGGTCCTGATATCGGCGTAGCCGTCGTCGATGTTCTCGCGCTCGGCATCGTTGCCTTCGGTGTGCCCGCTGTCGGACTCGTCATCCTCGCTCGGCTCCGCCGTGGCCACGTCGGCGCTCCGTGGGTCGGCGGCCAGCAACGCGGCCACCGCCTTCGACGGACCGGAGAAGTCGACCTCGACCCTCGCCTTGGCGATGTCGACGAACGGCAGCTGTCGGTGGTCGGTGCCGGACGGTCCGCCGAGCAGATCCACACCGGCCTCGGTGATGCCCAGCACCCTGGCGATCAGCGACTCGCCGCCGGTGGTGGTGATGGCTATCAGCCGCCCGCGGGCCCGGTGGAAGTGTCGGGGCGCCGTCAGCGGCCGGCCGATTCCAGGGCTGGTGACCTCAAGGGTGTACGGGGTGGAATCGCCAGTAGTCGACTCGTCGTCGGCATCGAAGGCCGCAGACAGCTCCCTGCTCACGCCCGCCGCCGCGTCCAGCCCCACACCGTCATCGGCGTCAATGACGACTCGCACCACCCGACGCCGACCGGCGTCCTGCACGGCGAAATCCTCGAGATCGAACCCAGCACCGGTCACGATCCGGGCCGCGAGTTCGCGCCACCGCTGTTCGCCGGCCGCCATGATCTCCTCGCCCGTGTGTAGTTGTCCTCGATCCGGCACAGCGTAACGCCAGCTGCGCCGGTACCGAATCACGTCGACGCGCAGCGCCGGGCCCGGATGACAACCCGGGCCGCTGCCGGCTGCCATGATGGTCGCGTGGAGTCACCAGACCAGCGGCCCCTGCATATCGCCGTCACCCGCCGGGCAGTGTTGGCGGCGGCCGGCACCGTGGCGGTGCTGGCCAGTTGCGGGTGCACCGCTTTCACGTCCACCAAGACCACCCGAACGGTGGTGGCCATTGCTCCGCCGCCGATCGACCCGATGGACACGTTGATCGCGATGACCCGCCTGCACCTGTTACGGCTGGTGGCCGGCATCCAGTTGGGCGGCGATGCGGCGAAGAAACTGCCGGCGCTACGGGACGATCGGATCGCTCACCTGCAACGGCTGCTGCAGGAGCAGGCGCGGGTGAACAGGTCGGCGGAAGCTCCGCTGACCCAGGCGGGGCAGACGGTGCCGGCCGCCGGTTCGGCCGCAGCCGCGATTGCCGGTGCCGCGCAGGACGCCGCGGACGCGCAATTGGCCTTCTCCGATCAGCTGGCCAACGTTTCCAAGTATCGGGCGGCGCTGTTCGCCTCTATCTCGGCCTGCCTTTCCACCCACCGAGTGGTGCTCTCATGATGTCGACAGAGCCAACAGCGTCCACCGACGGCGCCCGGCGCCCGTCAGACCCGCGCCGGCCGTCGCAGTGACCAGCACCACCACAGCTGCAGTCAAGTTGGATGCCAGGTCGGCGGCGGCGCTGCAGCTTGCCCTGCGCGCGGAGAACGCCGCCGTCTGGGCGTATTCGCTGGTGGCCGCCAACGACCAGGGCGACAGCGACACGATCAACCAGATGATTGCTCAGCACCTGGTGCGCAGGGACGCCGTGGAGACCCGACTGGCGTCCGGCGGTGTGACGCCGACGCCACCGGCGGCTGCCTATCGAACCCCGGCAGCGACCGACCTCAAATCGGCGCAGGCGTTGGCCATTTCCATTGAGAACGACTGTGCCACCGGCTGGTTGTCGGTGGTCGCCAGCACCGACAACGCCGACCTTCGCGGGTTCGCCGCCAGTGCACTGGCCGAGGCGGCGGTGCGGCTGGTGCAGTGGAAACGCCTGGCCAAGATCTCGCCGGCGACCATCCCCTTCCCGGGCCAGAACGGATGACTCGGCCGGCCGGCAGTGCCCAGCGGGGGACGCCCAGCGGGCACTGGCCGACGCTCAGACGCGCACCTCGGCCACCAGCAGTTCGACGGCCCTGTCAACGGGCACCTCGGTGATGGCGCCGGTCGCCCGGTCCCTGATCTCCACCAGGCCGTCGGCCAGGCTCTTACCGACCACCATGATCGTCGGCACACCGATCAGTTCGGCGTCCTTGAACTTGACACCCGGCGACAGCTTCGGACGGTCGTCGTAGAGCACCGACAGTCCTTGTGCCGCAAGCTTTTCAGCGATCTCGGCGGCCGTGACGAACACCTCGTCCGCCGGGGACTTTGCCATCGCGATCAGATGCACATCGGCCGGCGTCAGCTCACGTGGCCAGATCAAACCCTTGTCGTCGTGGTTGTCCTCGGCGACGGCGGCGACCGCGCGACTGACGCCCACGCCGTAAGACCCCATGGTGACGGTGACCAGCTTGCCGTTCTCGTCGAGCACCTTGAGCCCGAGCACCTCGGCGTACTTGGTCCCGAGCTGGAAGATGTGTCCCATCTCGATGCCCCTGGCCAGACTCAGCGTCCCGGTGCCGGCCGGGCTCGGATCACCGTGCCGGATGTCGGCGGCCTGGACGATGCCGTCGGCGGTGAAGTCCCTGCCGTGCACCAGGTTCAGCACGTGGGCGCCGTGCCGATCGGCGCCGGTCACCCAGGCGGAACCGACGGCGACCGACGGGTCGAGCAGGTAGCGGATGCCGCTGCTGTTCGCCGCGCCGAGCACGCCAGCACCGATGTAGCCCTTGGCCAGTTCGGGATAGGCAGCAAAGTCGTTGTCCCCGAACGCTTCCACTTCGGCCGGTGCCACCTGGCTGGCCAGCCGCTTCGGGTCTACCTCGCGATCGCCGGGCAGTCCGATGGCGAGCGGCTCCCTGCTGCCGTCGGGATTGACCAGCATCACCAGCACGTTCTTCAGGGTGTCGGCGCCGGTCCAAGGCCGGCCGTCCGGCCGCGGATAATCGACGTTCAGCACTGCGACCAGAGTGTCGATGGTGGGGCTGTCGGGGGTGGCATGCACGGTTGCGGCCGGGGTCCCGGACGCGTCGACGTCGGGAGCCCGCGGCACCACCACCGCCTCGACGTTCGCGGCGTAACCGTGGCCGTCCCGAACGAAGGTATCCTCTCCGTTCGGGCTGACGGCGAGGAATTCCTCCGAGGCAGACCCGCCCATCGCCCCCGAATCGGCCTTCACGATGACGTACTCGAAGCCCAACCGGTCGAAGATCTTGGTGTACGCCTGCCGGTGCGCCTGGTAGGACTTCTGCAGCCCGGCGTCGTCGACGTCGAAGGAGTACGAATCCTTCATCACGAATTCCCGCGCGCGGAGCAAGCCTGCCCGAGGGCGGGCCTCATCTCGGTATTTGGTCTGGATCTGGTAGAGCGAGAGTGGCAGATCCTTGTAGGAGCTGTACATGTCCCTGACAGTGAGGCAGAAAATCTCCTCATGGGTCGGCCCGAGCAGCAGGTCGGCGCCCTTGCGGTCTTTCAACCGGAACAGATTGTCGCCGTACTCGGTCCATCGACCCGTCGCCTGATACGGCTCCCGCGGGAGCAGCGCCGGCAGGGACAACTCCTGACTGCCGATGGCGTTCATTTCTTCCCGCACGATCGTCTCTACCTTGCGCAACACCGTCAGGCCCAGCGGTAGCCAGCTGTACACACCGGGTGCCACTCGTCGGATGTAGCCGGCGCGGACCAGCAGCTTGTGCCCAGGGAGTTCGGCGTCGACGGGGTCTTCGCGCAGCGTGCGCAGGAACAGGTGCGACAGTCGGATAATCACCCGGCGAGCCTAGCCACCGATCGGGTCGGGCCCGAACCTTTTCCCGGCGACGCTGTTGCGCTCGAGCTCGAAGAAGCCGGCCCGCTGATAAAGCCGGCCTGCTCCGGTTGGTGAGTCCGAGTCGACACCCAGCTCGGCATAGGCGTAACCGTCATCACGCATCGAGGTGAGCTGCCGCCTCAGCAACATCGACGCCAAACCGTGCCCTCGCGCCGCCCGCAGGGTTCCGACCAGGGCGATGTAACCGGTGCGGTAGCCGTGCGCATCCGTCTCGGCATCGAACTCCTCGGCCATCACGAACGCCGCGACGCTGCCGGCGTCGGGGCCGTCGTCGAAGATTGCCAGGTAGCTGTGCTGTGGCCGGAAAGACTTCGAACCCGTCATGTGGGCGTGCCACCGTTCCGGCGTGCTTTCAAGCGAGCCCCAGTGATCGGCGAAGGAAAGGTTGCGGGCCACCCGGACAACCTCCTGGTCGCCGTCCAGATAGCCTCGGATGGCGAATCCTGTTGGGGCAGCAGGGGTATCAACCGGATCGGCCAGGTCGCGTTGCATCCGGAAGAAGTAGCGCCAAATCTGGAAACCCTCCGCCTGAGCCAGCGCGACGGTCGACACCCGATGCTGTTCCAGCCACATCAACAGCTCGCCCGGCACGGTAGGCGCTGCGGCGGCCTTCCAGGCCTTTGCCTGTTCCTGCGCCCGTCGCAACACCCTGGTGCCGAGGCCACGCCTGGTCCAGGCAGAGCTGACCCCGCCGTTCAACATCGCCTTCCACCCCGTCTCGTCGGAAATCGCCGAGACTGTGGAATACGCGACCAGGCGATGTCCGTCGAACAGCCCGCAGGAGGCCCGTGGCAGATCCGTCGTCGGACCGGCCAGTTCCTCGACGATGTCGTCGACCGAGAGGTGCTCATCGGCCGGCTCGGCCAGTTCCATCTCGGCGTTGATCTCTACGATCTGCGCCGCGTCCCCCAGCGTCAGTGGTCGTTCGGTGAGGTGGTCCACAGCGGTCGCCATCCGGTGACGGTATCGGAGCAGGCGACCCTGACCTACCGATTTGGAGCCGGCCGCTGGCCCGACCCACCGGTCCGACTGCGATCGGGATCGTCACTGAAACTCACTTGACGCCGCGGGCAGCGGTGCCGGACCATCGGTTCAGACGCGTCGCCGCCCGGTGATGCCGGCAGAGAGGAGAACCACTCATGACTGTCCGAAGCGGACCAGCCCCGTTCCCGTTCTCCCCGTCCCACGTCTGACATCTGCCGCTGATCTCAGCGCATCCGACCGGGCCGGGCTCTGCCAAGGAGACCCAGTTGTCCCGTCAACTCCCCATTCTCGGATCCGAGAGCACCACCGACACCGACATCCCCAGCAAGGAATCCGACGACTTCGACGACCCCGATCCCGAACAGCTGGGCGAACAGTTCGGGGATCCGGCCGACCCCTACACCCGGTACGCCGACTACGACATCGATGATGACGAACAGGCTCGCGGCCGGCGCGGCGGCGGAGCGCGGTCCGGCGCACCCCGACTGGTCGCGGAGGGCCGGTCCGGCCGGGTCGAGATCGAGATCGACGACACCCCAAGCGATGTCGACGGCGCCGAAGCACCGCTGTCGTCCTACGACGTCGCCGACCATGGCCCGAAGCCTGTCCCCGACTGGCTGGTGACAGATCTGTACGCTCGCGACACCCGGCTCGGGGTGATGAAGACCGGCAAGGAGGCGGACGTCAGTCTGTTGGACAGGTCTGTGCCCGGTGGTCCCGGTTGTCTGCTCGCGGTCAAGGTCTATCGCAGTTCCGAGCACCGGATGTTTCATCGGGACGCCGGTTATCTGGAGGGCCGGCGAACCCGCAGGTCGCGGGAAGGTCGGGCGATGGCCAAGCGCACCGGCTTCGGCCGAGAATTGCTCGCCGGGCGATGGGCCGCTGCCGAATTCGGCGCCCTGTCGGCGACCTGGCTGGCCGGTGGCCGAGTGCCCTATCCGGTGCAGCTGATCGGCTCGGAGCTGATGATGGAATTCATCGGCGACCCCGATGGCTCCGCCGCCCCAAAGCTGGCCTCCTACGACGCCGACACTGCCGAATTCACCGAACTCTGGCACGACCTGGTCGCCACCCTTGAAGTGCTGGCCACCAGTGGTCGCACCCACGGCGACCTGTCGCAGTACAACATCCTGGCCACCGCCGAGGGTTGCGTGCTGATCGACATGCCGCAAGTAGTCGACGTCGTCGCCAACCCGCAGGGCATCAGCTACCTGGCCCGCGACTGCCAGCGGGCGGCCGAATTCTTCGGTCGCCGCGGCGTGCTGGCGGCTGACGGCGAGAAACTCACCGAACACCTGTGGATCATCGCTGCGGGCTCCGACGCGCTTCCGCCGGTGGCGGTACTGCCGTTGCCCCCCACCGGTTCTGACGACGAGTAGAGAGCCCTACCACGCCGGCTACTTGCTGAGGCCGGCGACAAGGTTGATGGTGGTGGCGATGATGACCGCGCCGAACAGGTACGACAGCAGCATGTGCCGCAGCGCGGTGGCCCTGATCATCTTGGTCTTCAGGTCCGTGTCAGACACCTGAAAGGTCATGCCGATGGTGAACGCCAAATAGGCGAAGTCCGAGTACTGGGGCGGATCCTCCTGGTTGAAGTCGATCCCGCCGTCACTGCCGGAGTAGTACAGCCGTGCATAGCGGGTGGTGAACACCGTGTGCACCACGGCCCACGCCGAGGCAACCGCCAAAATGCTCAGCCCGGCCTGCACCACCTTGTTGCCTGACCCGCCGGACAGTAATAGCCCGACAGCCAGCAGGCTGGCCACCGAGGCGCCCAGCATCATAATGTCGGTCAACGCCCGACCTGGGTTTTCCCCGGCCGCGTGCGCCGCGGTTCGACGGGCATCCATCGGCCAGATCGAGAACCACATCCATCCGATAAAGACTGCGGCAGCGCTGATCCAGCCCAGCAACAACCCATAGCGCCAAGCCCCGGGAACCGACACACCGATGCCGATCGCCACCCCGACGATCAGTGACGTCAGCAACCTGGTCCGGGCCGAGACATCGTGGCGGCCCGCGTCCCCGTGCGGCAGGTCCCGGGCCGATGTCATCGTCGTCCCGCCGCACTGTCGGGGCCGTTCGGAACCATCAGCGGTTGCACGTGCATCGGCTTATCGTCCTCGCTGCCCTGCGCCGTCGGGGCGCGGCTCGCCGCGGGGCAGCGCGATCGCCCACCAACCGGACAGCGGCGAAAGCTGGATCCCACGCAGACCGCACCCGGCTAGTGGTTCACACCGAACGGGAGCGTCGCGAACCACCGGCAACGTCCGATCTGCCGGCAGGGCACGCATGCCGGAGAAACGGCTGCTGGCGTAGCGTCGGCTTCAGTCCGAGCATGCCGCCTTCGAAGGAGCACTTGTGAGTCTTGACCGGCCGACCGCGCCCGATCCCTACCAGTTGCTGCCAAAGGTGGCAACGTTCACGGCGACCAGTCCCGACATCGCCGACGGGCAGCGGATGTCGCTGACCCAGGCGCACGATTCGGTCGGCGGCAAGAACATCTCCCCGGCGCTGTCCTGGTCGGGGGCGCCAGAGGGCACCCAGTCCTACGTCGTCACCTGCTTCGATGCCGATGCCCCTACACCGTCCGGGTTTTGGCATTGGGTTGCCGTCAACCTGCCGGCATCGGTTACCCAGTTGCCCGCCGGCGCAGGCGGCAGCGACAGCGATCTGGCCGGCTACGCCGACGGCGCGTTCCACGTCCGCAACGACTTCTCTCAGCAGCGGTACGACGGCGCCGCTCCGCCCCCCGATGACGTGCCACACCGTTACTACTTCGTGGTGCACGCCGTCGACGTGCCGGCACTTGAGGTGGACGGCAACGCCTCACCGGCGGTGGTGTCGTTCAACCTGGCCTTCCATACCCTGGCCAGGGCAATCCGTCAGGGCACCTTCGATCACTGAGCGGGCGGCATGACACGACATCACGACCTGGCCATCATCGGAACCGGATCGGGCAACAGCATTCCGCCCGGCTTCCAGGACTGGGACATCGCCATCGTCGAGGACAACAAGTTCGGCGGCACCTGCCTGAACGTCGGCTGCATCCCCACCAAGATGTACGTCTATCCGGCTGATCTCGCGTCCGGCACCAAACATGCTGCTGCGCTGGGGGTATCGGCACACGTCGACGCTGTCGATTGGCCAGCTGTCCGGGACCGCATCTTCGGCAGGATCGACCCGATCGCGGCCGGTGGACAGGCTTACCGCGAGGGTGACGAATGTCCGAACATCACCGTCTACACCGGCCGCGGCACCTTCACCGGCAACAAGAGCATGGACATCTCGCTGCACGTCGGCGGCACCGAGTCGATCACCGCCGACAGGTGGATCCTGGCCGCCGGGTCTCGGGTGGTTTTCCCCGATATCGCAGGGCTGGACGACGCCGCCGTCGCCGGCGCCGTGCACACCTCCGACACGGTGATGCGGATCGACGCCTTACCGAAACGCATCGCGATACTGGGCGGCGGTTACATCGCCGCCGAGTTCGCGCACGTCTTCGATGCGTTCGGCTCGGAGGTGACCCAGCTGATTCGCGGCCAGAAGCTGCTGACCAAACATGACACCGACATCTCCGAGGCATTCACCAAGGCCGCTGCCGCCCGCTACCGGCTGCTCACCAGCACGACCGTCACCAAGGTGGCTGCTTCGGGATCCGGTTTGTCGCTTCAGGTTTCGGGTCCGGACGGCGACACCGTCATCGACGCCGATGTGCTGTTGGTGGCTGCCGGCCGCCGGCCCAACGGCGATGAGCTGAACGTGGTCGTTACCGGAGTCGAACTCGACGCCGACGGCCGGGTGATCGTCGATGTCCAGCAGCGCACCGGCGTCGACGGCATCTGGGCATTGGGCGACATTTCCACCCATTTCCCGTTGAAACACGTGGCCAACCACGAGGCCACAGTGGTGTTCCACAATGTGCTGCATCCGGACAGTCCCATCGAGGCCGACCATCGGTTCGTGCCGGCCGCGGTGTTCACCGAACCGCAGATCGCCAGCGTCGGCATCACCGAACAGCAGGCCGCCGAGCACGGCATCGAGGTGGTTATCGGCAAGCAGGACTATGCGGGCATCGCGGCCGGTTGGGCTCGGGAGGACACCACCAATTTTGCCAAGCTGCTCGCCGACCCGGCAACCGGAAAATTGTTGGGAGCTCACATCATTGGTCCGGAGGCGGCCACTGTCATCCAACCGCTGATCCAGGCCATGTCCTTCGGCCTCACCGCCCACGAGATGGCTCGCGGGCAGTACTGGATCCATCCGGCTCTGCCCGAGCTGGTCGAAAACGCCCTGCTGCAACTTCCCGACCCGACTGACGGCTAGGCCGGCACATCCGGTCCGAGTTACGGGACGGTCAGCACCTCGACGCCACTGTCTGTCACTACCATCGTGTGCTCGAACTGCGCGCACCAGGACTTGTCCCTGCTGGTCACCGTCCAGCCGTCGGGCCACAGCTCCCAGTCGATGCCGCCCATGGTGATCATCGTTCGATGGTGAAGGTCATCCCAGGCTCCAGCACCGTACTCACGCTCGGGTCGTCGTAGTGCAGCACCACCAGCCCGGAGTGGAAGGTGCCGGCGATGCCGTGCCCGGTGTAGTCGCGGACCACTCCGTAACCAAATCGGTTGCTGTACGCCTCGATCACCCGGCCGACGACGTTCAGCCGGCGGCCGGGTGCGACGGCCTTGATGGCCCTGTTCAGCGCCTGTTCGGTGCGCTCGACCAGCAGCCGGACATCCGGGGCGACCTCGCCGGCCAGGTACGTCGCGCAGTTGTCGCCGTGCACACCATCGATGTAGGCAGTGACGTCGATCTTGACGATGTCGCCGTCACCGATCACCCTCGAGTCCGGAATACCGTGGCAGATGACCTCGTTCAGCGAGGTGCAGCACGATTTCGGGTAGCCGCGATATCCCAGCGTCGACGGGTAAGCGCCGTGGTCGCACAGGTACTCGTGCACGATGGCGTCCAGCCGGTCGGTGGTAACACCCGGCGCGACCGCCTCCCCTGCCTCGCGCATCGCACGTGCAGCCAGCCGGCCGGCAGTCCGCATCTTCGCTATCGTCTCCGCCGGCTGCACCCAGGACCCGGTATCCCGTGCCGGGCCCGGCTTTCCGACGTACTCGGGCCGAGCGATCCACGACGGGACAGCGCGACGCGGGCCGACGATTCCAGCTTTGACCGGCGCACGACGAAGGGCGAACGACATAGCTGCCAGGTTACTGGTCAGTGGGCAGGGACAGCGGCCAAGAAGTCGTGCAGCACTGCGTTGGTTCGCTTGGAATCGTCGCCGCCGACGATCAGCGCGCTGAAGGCCAGATCGCCGCGGAAGCCGACAGTCCAGGCGTGAGCATGGATAACGCCCTTGGCGCCGGAGTATTCGGCCGTGCCGGTCTTGGCGTACACGGCCGTCGGACCGTCGCCGATGTCCTGCAGCACCTTCGCAGTCCCGTCGGTGACGACCGCCCGCATGAACAACTTGATGCTCGTACGAGCCAGCGCACTACGGGCCGGCGCTGGATGGTCGAAGGTGGTCTTCTGGCCCCGGATCAGCGTCGGGGTAGGCATATTACCGGTGGCGGCGGTCGCGGCCATCAGCGCCTCGGAGAATGGCGTCACCAAGTCGACACCCTGCCCGAAGCCATCCTCTGCCAATTCGCTGCGCGACGTCGCGACGGGGATCTGACCCGTGAGGGTGGTGACGCCAGGGATCACGAAGTCGATGCCAACGCCGTACTGCTTGGCGGTTTTGTTCAGCGCATCGAGCGGCAACTTGGACGCCAGTCGAGCGAAGCTGGTGTTACAGGAGTGGGCGAATGCCTTCGTCGCGGTGATGTCGCCCAGGTCGAACGACCCCTCGTTGTGGATGTCGTGTGAGTTCAGCGTCCAAACCCCTGGGCAGGGCACCACAGTCGTTGGGTTGATCAGTTTGTGGTCGATCGAAGCCGTACCGGTGACGATCTTGAAGGTGGAGCCCGGCGGATAGCGGCCGGTAAGGGCGATCGCACCCTGCGCGTTGGCTGCGGCGTTCTGGGCTACCGCCAGGATGTCGCCGGTCGACGGCTGAATGGCAACCAGGGTCGCCGGCTCCTTGACCGCCGCGACGGCCTTCTCGGCTGCCTCCTGGGTCTTGATGTCGATGGTCAGCATCACCTTGTTGCCGGCGCTGGGCGCCTTCTGCGCCAACGTCTTCACCTGCGCGCCCGTGGAATCGACCGAGACGATCTGCCAGCCGGGGGTGCCGGTGCTCAGCTGCTTGGCCACCGGCCGTACCTCGGCCAGTAACGCTCGGGCGAAGTCCTTGGTGGGCCCGAGGTTGCGCACCTGGGAGGGAAAGGTGAGTCCCCCGACGGCGGCCAATTGCTGCTGAACCTGGACGAACTCACGCTGCCGCAGGTTGATCACCGTGTAGCCGATCTTCTTGTCGGACTTGGCGATCCCGGTGACGATGGCCGGCACCGTGAGCGTGCTGTCGAACCGCTTCAGCAGCTTGACCAGTGCGGTGGCGGTAACCGTCGGATCGCCAATTTTTTTCGGGTCGGCCTGCACCGCGAAGACGGTGACCGGCGACACCAGCTGTTGGTTGTTGCGATCCACCAGGGTGCCGGCATCCCCGTCGTTGGTACGCACGGCGACGGTCTGTTGTGCGCCCAGCAGCGGGTGGATGACGCTGGGTGCCCAGTCGATGGTCCAGCGGGCCTTGGCCCCTGAGCCGATGCGATGCCAGGTCCAGGATGCCGAGTACCGCCAGATCCCGATGTCGGGCAACTGCCAGGAATAGCTGACCGGGACGGTCGCTTGGTCGTCGGCAGTGCGCCGCCAGTCGCCCGGGGTGATCTGCAGATCCTTCGGGGCCAGATCGTTGATCACCTGGGTGAGCGTCTGCCCTGCCGTCCCCGGGTTGGTCGTCATCGCGGCTGCCTTGTCGATCTCACCCGCCTGCAGGTGCGCGACGAACTGCTGCAGTTCGGTATCGGGGTCCGGTGAGGGTGTGTTGGGGGCACCACCGTGGGTGCAACCAGCAAGCAGGGCAGCGATCAGCAGCACGATCAGCGCGCGGAGGCGGAACCGGCGGCCCATCCTGTCAGTATCCGGGGCGGGCCGCCCGATCCGCCGAGGGACGCGCTGGCGAACGAGTGAGTTGCCGCCCGCGGAGCCAGGCGCGGGGTCAGTCGGCGGTGAAGGCGCAGAACTCGTTGCCCTCCGGGTCGGCAAGTACGTGCCAACCCAGATCGCCGCCCTTGGCCCGCAGGACGGCGGCGCCGCCAGCGGTGAGGGCGCCCAGATCGTCGGTGGTGACGTCCAGGTGCACCCTGTTCTTCACGGTCTTCGGTTCCGGGACGCTGACGAATGCGATCGCCGAGAACGGGGCGCCGGCGATCGGGTCGATCCACGAGTAGTCGTGTTCTTCGTCGTGGTGCGCCGTGGCCCCGAAGACGCCGGCCCACCATTTCGCTTGCGCGGGAGCGTCATTCGTGTCGAACACCAACTCCAGCAGTGACTGTTCCGGCGGCTGGTCGCGGACGAACGCGCAGAACTCGCCGCCTTCGGGGTCGGCCAGCACCGTCCATTCGTCCAGGGCATCGAGCACCGTCGCACCCAGCTCGGTTGCCTGCGCGATCGAGGTGACGTTGACATCCAGATGCATCCGGTTCTTGGCCGTATGGGGTTCGGGCACGCTGTTGATCCAGATGGTGTGCTGTGGCGTCGGGCCGCTGAGTCGCGCGTCATCACCGTTCTGCTGCCACTCGAGTCCGAGCAGCTGCGCATAGAACTCCGCAATTAGTGCTCCGTCCTTCGCGTCGATGCACAGGTCCTTGAAGGCGGCTGGTGTCATGACGCTCAGTGTAGGAGCCGGCACCGACCCGACCCGCCGGGCAGCCGGCTCGGGCCGGAACCGTTGTGAGCGCTGCCTTCTTCGGCGCCGGGCGCGTCTCTTGACAGCAGCTCGGCAGGGCGAGAATATTCAACACCAAACTGTAAACGTTTACGGCAACTCCGCCCTGGTAGTCCCCGGCCCGCTAACCGACGCCCACTGCGACACAGAGATGGGAGCCCATGGCCCTGGCGACAGCAACGGCGCCGCCAAAGGCCCCGCGGGCAAGGCGCGCGCCGCAGCGCCCGATGTGGCTACTGCTGTTGCCGAGCCTCATCCCGGTAGCGATCTTCAGCGTCTACCCGCTGCTGAACGGCATCTGGCTCGGTTTCACCGACGCGCACGCGGGTTTCGACGTGCAGTTCGCGTTTAACGGGGTAGCCAACTACCAGCAGTTGCTGCACGACAGCCTGTTCTGGAACTCCTTCAAGATCGGCCTGATCTGGGCCGTCAGCGTCACGGTGCTGCAGTTCCTGCTGGCACTGGGGCTGGCGCTACTGCTGAATGCCGGCCTGCGGTTCCAGTGGCTGGTCCGGCCGCTTGCGCTGGTGCCGTGGGCGATGCCGTCGGTGATCGTCGCCATCCTGTGGAAGCTGATCTACCTGCCCGACGGCGGCATTCTGAACGCGGCGCTCAAGGGCCTAAACGTGATCAAGGACAACGTCGTTTGGCTCGGCAGCTTCTCGCTGGCGCTGCCTGCGGTGATCGTCGTCGGGGTCTGGGCCGGCATGCCGCAGACCACCATCGCGTTGCTCGCCGGGCTGCAGAACACCCCCACCGATCTGCACGAGGCGGCGGCACTGGACGGTGCCGGCGGCTGGCAGCGCTTCCGCACCGTCACCTGGCCTGCCCTCAAGCCGGTAGCAATCGCCATCAGCTCGCTGGATTTCGTGTGGAACTTCAACTCTTTCGGGTTGGTGTATGTGCTGACCGGTGGTGGGCCGGGCGGTGAGACTTCGCTGCCCATGCTTTTCGCCTACCAACGGGCCTTCGGCGATGGCGAGTTCGGTTATGCCGCCGCCCTCGGCAACGCGATGGTTGTGGTGATCATGACCATCCTCGGCGTCTACTTGTGGCGTCAGCTGAAGGAGGCGAGCTGATGCGCACCCGCCCCGGGGTCAGAGTCGCCCAGTACATCGCCCTGCTGTTCTACATCATCTTTCTCGGATTCCCGTTGCTGTGGCTGCTGTCCACCGCCTTCAAGCCACCGCAAGAGCTCGCCACCCTGAACCCGTCGCTGCTCCCCCGTCACTGGACCACCGGGAACTTCGCCACCGCGCTGGACGGCACGCCGTTGTGGGGTGCGCTGCGCAACTCCCTGGTGGTGGCCGTCGCCTCCGCGGTCATCACCACGGTCATCGCGCTACCGGCGTCCTATGCGCTGGCCCGCTACAAGGGAGTGGTCCGGACGGTCAGTATCGGCTGGATCCTGGTGAGCCAGGTGTTTCCGTTCATCCTGATCGTGATCCCGGTGTTCGTGCTGCTGCGCAACTTCGGCCTGCTGAACACGCTCACCGGCCTGGTGGTGGTCTACGTGGTGTGGGCATTGCCGTTCACCCTGTGGATGCTGCAGGGTTACGTCACCGCCATTCCCAAGGACCTGGAAGAGGCTGCCGCCACCGACGGCGCCTCCAGGCTGGCCACCCTGGTGCGGATCGTCTTTCCGCTGCTGCTGCCCGGCATCGTCGCCACCTCGATGTTCGCCTTCATCTCGGCCTGGAACGAGTTCTTCTTCGCCCTGGTCATCATCACCGATCCGGACAAGCAGACCGCGCCGCTGCTACTCGCGCGGTTCGTCGGCGCCGAAGGCTCCATCCAGCTCGGGCCACTGGCCGCCACCGCGCTCATCACCACCCTGCCCAGCTTGATCATCTTCGGCATCATCCAGCGAAAGCTGGTGTCGGGCATGCTGTCCGGCTCCGTCAAGGGCTGATCACCATGCCTGTCCACCACCCGCCCACTGCTTCCCCCTAAGGCTCCTCCACTCCGCGAAAGGTATCGATCGTGAAACGTCGACTCGCAGGCCTGTCCATCGCCACCGCCGCCGTACTGCTGACGGCCGGCTGCGTCAGCAACAGCGGAGGAGGTTCAAGTGCCGGCGGCGGCTCGGTCGCACCATCGACGCTCGCCGATCAAAAGACCCCTCTGACGTTCTCCACCTACGCCTTCCAGCCGGCCACGGTGAAGGCCACCAAGGACATCGTCAGCTCCTGGAACGCCGCCCACCCGAAGATCCAGGTCTCCATGCAGCAGGTTTCTGCCGACTCGGTGCACGACAAGCTGGTGACCCAGTTCGCCGGCAACTCGGCGCCCGACATCATCCACGACGAGGCCGCCGACATCGCCGGCTTCAGCCGGCAGGGCTACCTCGCCGACCTCGGCCCGCTGATCCCAGCCACCCTCAAATCGGATGTGCCGGAATCGGTGTGGGGCTCGGTCACCTACGGCGGCAAGATCACCGGTGTTCCGACCATCGCCCAGGTCTACAACCTGTTCGCCAACACCGACCTGTTGAAGAAGGCGAACATCCCGCTTCCTACCGCTACCAAACCGTGGACCTGGGACGATCTGGCGGCCAACGCCAAGAAGCTGACCACCGGCGGCACCACCGGTTTCGCCTGGGGACTGAAGTCGCCGACCGCCGGCGTCATGTCCAGCTCGCTGGCTTTCGGTGGGAACTTCTTCTCCGGTGACGAGGCCAAGCCCACCATCAAGATCACCGACAACGAGATGCAGGTGCCGAACCGGCTCAAGGCCATGCTCGACGACAAGTCGATGGCCGCCACCTCGGTGTCGCTGCCCGGATCCGACACCCTTCCCGGCTTCTATGCCGGCAAATACGCCTTGGTGATGGCCGGCAACTACCTGGCAACCCAGATCGATACCGCTGCCCCGAAGACGTTCAACTGGACAATGTTGCCGCTGCTGAAGGGCACCAGCCAGAACCAGGCGGGCGATCCACAGACCCTGAGCATCGCCAAGCAGAGCAAGTACCCGGCGCAGGCGATGCAGTTCATCGCGTACTTCATGTCGGCAGAGAACCTGGCGAAGATCTCCGAGGGCGACTCGTTGATCCCGGTGACGAAGTCCGCCATCGCCATCGCCAAGAAGGACCTGGGCGACAAGGACGGCTGGGCCGCCATTCTCGGCTCCGCGTCCTCATTGGTCAACGCACCGTGGAACAAGGCCGACAAGTTCCCTGACTGGAAGACCAACTACGCCACCCCCGCGTATCAGAAATTCCTCGCCGGCAGGCTCGACGCCGCTGGGCTGCAGAAGGCGCTCACCGACGGGTGGGCCAAGGAATCCGGCTGACGTCGCCGCTCGGCAGACGACCGTTGGCCGATGCCGGCTGATCGAGCACGCCACGCTCTCACATGCACAACCGCGACGAGGAACACGACGATGAATTCACTGCAGGACGAGGTGAAGGTGTATCTGTCCACGGCGGCTCGCGCTCGCGCCATCGGCCCCCGCAGGGCGGAACCGCGGCAATGCCGAGCATAGGAGCACGTTGCCGATGAATAGGATCTCGACATCGATCCCCGGCCGCGATGGCGACACCCTCGACGATCTCGTGGCGCGCACCCTGGCCATCACCGGGCGGGTGCACCGGCAATGACCAGACGGCCGACGGTGGTCGAGGTCGCTGAACGGGCCGGCGTCTCGATCGCTTCCGTCTCCAGGGTGCTGAACAGCAAATTGACCCGCAAAGACACCGAGGACAGGGTGCGGGCCGCTGCCGCCGAACTCGGGTACCTCCCCGATGCCACCGGGCGAGCCCTGAAACTCGGCTCGACCTTGCAGATCGCCTTCGCTGTCGACGATCTAGGAAACCCGGTCTACACGGAGATGATGCAGGGCGTCGAGGACGCGATGGCAGGGTCGGGCTCCCGACTGCTGGTCTCCTCCACCGGTCACGACACTGACGATCTGCTGGCACTGGTCCGCGGGCTGGCCCGCGGTTACGCCGACGGGCTGATCATCAGCCCGTTGCATCCCACACCGGAACTGGTGGATGCGCTGGTACGGGCACCGGTGCCGGTAGTGGTGGTCGGCGACCTCGGCGACGACACCCCACTGGACAGGGTCCGGACCAATTCCAGGCTCGGGGTGATGATGGCGCACCGGCATCTGGTGAACAGCGGTCGCCGCCGCATTGCCTTCGTCGGCGGGCCCGCGGCCGCCGCTGCCGGCAAGTCGCGGTTGGACGGATTCCGGCAGGCCTGCGCCGAATACGGGTTCGCAGGCCCGGTGATTGAGGCGAGCGGCTTCACGGTGATGGCTGGCGAACTGGCATGGCCGGCACTCGGCGACATCGGTCAGCGGTCCAGACCCGATGCGGTGATCGGCGCCAACGACCTGCTGGCCCTCGGCGTGATGAGGGGCGCCCTCTACGCCGGACGTCGGGTGCCACAGAGCTTGGCCGTTGTCGGCATCGACGACATTCAGTTCGCCCGCATCTTCAGCCCCTCGCTCACCAGCGTCTCGTTGCAGGCCCGCGAGCGAGGCCGGCTGGCGGCGGGGCTACTGCTCGATCGGATGGCAGCGCCGGGTTCCCCGCCGCGCACCATACAGCTGCCACCGCGGCTCGTCGTCCGGGAGTCGACACGTCTTGCCTGACACCGACGGCGGCAGACAGCGGGACCGCCAACAGCCCGCCGCGGCCGCCGCGGCCGGTGCGTCGGCCGGTGGCGGCGCGTCGCGCTGCCAGACGGCCGATAGGTCGACCTGGCAATCGTGGTGCAGGCTCGTCGGGTGCTTTCGCTGGTAGAAGGCGATGATGTCGACATGAAAGAAGATGCGGGGCAGGCACGGAAATGTCGGCAGTACGGGCAACCAAGACCCGCCCTTCGTCGTCTCTCCGGCATGAACGGACTTCGAACACTGACAGCGGCCC
>JALYXB010000233.1 GCA_030947305.1 Actinomycetota bacterium
CCAGAAAGCTTGCCCCAGGCCACGATCGAGCCGGTCAGTGTGACGGCTCCGACGAACACGCCGAGCACGATCTCCACCAGGTGGATGCCCAGTTCGCCGCCGGTGAGCGGGACGTGTGTCAAGTAAGTGTTGAATCCGACCAATACCGCGGCCAGCCCGACGAAGCTGTGCAGCATTGCGATGAGTTCCGGCATGCCCGTCATCTGCACCTTGCGGGCCCGCCAGCTGCCGAACGTGCCGCCCACCGCCATCGCCACCACAATCATCAGCAGCGTGACCGGCGCCCCGCGGCTGGAGTCGCGGACCGACACCGACACCGTTGCGACCAGCGCGATGATCATGCCGACCATCCCGAAAGCGTTGCCGCGCTTGGCGGTTTCGTGCTTCGACAGCCCGGCAAGGGCGGCGACGAACAGCAACGCCGCCACGATGTAGGCGACCTGCACGACGGATGCGAGCGTCATCGACCGATCAATCCCGCCGGAACATGCCCAGCATCCGCCGGGTGACGGTGAAACCGCCGAAGATATTGATCGACGCCACCACAATGCCGGCCAGCGAAAGCACGCTGATCGCCGTGTTGGTACTGCCGACCTGCAGCAGCGCACCCACCGCGATGATGCCGGAGATGGCGTTCGTCACCGACATCAGCGGCGTGTGCAAGGCATGGGTGACGTGGCTGATCACGTAGTAACCCGCCACCACCGCCAACACAAACACCGTGAGGTGGCCAAGGAATGCCGGCGGCGAGAAAGTGGCGGCCAGCGCGAGCACTACCGCGATCAGCGCCAGGGCGACGGTGCGGCGCCGCGGATCGGTCACCGAAGCCGTTGCGGCACTGGTTGTTTCGATCGGCACTGCGGGCGCCGCGGTGACCGCGACCGGTGGTGGCGGCCAGCTGACCTGGCCGGCGTTGGTCGCCGTCATCCCGCGCAGTACCTGGTCCTGTTGGTTCAGCATCAGCGCGCCGGTTGCCGGATCCGGGGTCAGCAGCTTGACAAGGTTGACAATGTTGGTGCCGTACAACTGCGAGGCCTGGGTCGGTAGCCGACCGGCAAGATCGGTGTAGCCGAGAATCGTCACCCCACCGGGGGTGACGACGCGCTCGCCGGTGCGGGTGCCTTCGACATTGCCGCCGTTGGCGGCCGCCAGATCGACCAGCACACTGCCTGGCTTCATTGCCGCCACGGTGCCGGCGCCGATCAGCTTCGGTGCCGGTCGGCCCGGAATCAATGCCGTGGTGATGACGATGTCGGCGGCCCGGGCCTCGGCGTCGTACATCACCCTGGCGGCCGCCTCGAAATCGCCCGTCAGCTCGCCGGCGTAACCGTCGGTCCGCTGCGGCGCCTCGCTCATGGCATCGACGGCGACGAACTGCGCACCCATCGACTCCACCTGCTCGGCCACCTCCGGCCGGACGTCGAACGCCCTGACGACGGCACCGAGGCTACTGGCCGTGCCGATCGCCGCCAGCCCCGCCACGCCGGCACCGACCACAAAAACCCTTGCGGGGGGCATCTTCCCGGCGGCAGTCACCTGCCCGGTGAACAGCCCACCGAAGGCATGCGCCGCCTCGATGACCGCCCGGTAGCCGGACAGATTGGCCATCGAGCTGAGCACGTCGAGCGACTGGGCGCGGGAGATCCGCGGAACGGCATCCATCGCCAATGCCGTCACCCCTGTCGTGGCCAGCGACTGCAGCAGCTCGGCGGAGCGGGCAGGCGCCAGCAGGCAGGCGATAAAGCCGCCGTCGTGCAGCCGGCCGATCTCGTCCACGCTGGGCGGGCCGATCTTGGCAATGAAATCGGCCGTCCATACCCGATCCGGGTGGACGATGTCGGCACCTGCCAGCACGTAGGCACCGTCGGGAAAACTCGCCGCTCGACCGGCACCCTTTTCCACCTCCACCCGGTGGCCGAGCTTGATTAGCGCGGCGACGGTCTTCGGGGTGGCAGCGACCAACGTCTCGGGCGCGGCCTCCCTCGGAATGCCGATGCGCACGTCGTCGTCCTCTCGTCGCTGACGAACCGAGCTGAGATTGTCGATCTTGCGGGGACGTTACGGGAGGGCGAACCCCGTCGGCCGGATCGGCGGTTCGCGAGGGATCACTTTCCGCCACGCGGACGCCGGGGCCTTTTGATCAGTTCCGGTGCGGACGCCGAGGGCCGTCCGACCTGCCGAGGATGGAGCCGCGTCGCCACTACGATCGGAGCAATGCCCACCACCCCGAAGTCACGCACCCGGCGCCGCCGGGCCGACGAGACATCGGCGGGTGGATTGGTGGTGCGCACGGAGTCCGGGATCAGGTCGGGAGCGCTGATCGGCAGGCTGGATCGGCGCGGCCGGCTGCGCTGGTCGCTGCCGAAGGGCCACGTCGAGGCCGGGGAGACCACCGAGCAGGCCGCGATGCGAGAGGTCGAGGAGGAGACGGGCATTTCCGGCCGGATCACCGCCCGGCTCGGCAGCGTCGACTACACCTTCACCGCCGCGGGCAAACGCATCCATAAGCGGGTGCACCATTTTTTGATGGTGGCCATCGGCGGCGAACTGTCGGACGCCGACATCGAGGTGACAGAGGTGGCCTGGGTACCGCTTGAGGAGCTTGACGAGCGGCTGGCCTACGCCGGCGAGCGTCGGCTGGCCCGCCGGGCGACGGAGCTGCTGGAAGACACGGCGTGAGTCGGCGCCGGACGGCGAGGCACAACCGCGCCGGGCGCGCCGGCGGGGTCGCCGGAACGGTGCTGGTGCTGACCCTGTCCCTGCTGGGTCCCAGCGGACTCGGTATCGGCGGCATCGGCGGGCTGGGCAACCAACCGGCGGCCGCCAACACCGCGGCTCGGTCAGCCGAAATCCCGGCGGCGTCGACCGGTTCCGAGCACGTCACCGCACCGCTGAGCGCCTTCGCCGAGACGCTGCGGTTTGCCGTCAGCTCCGTCACCCCTTCGGTGGTCACCACCACCGCCGGCAACACCCTGACCATCCGCGGCACCGTCACCAACATCACCGACCAGCCGGTGAGCGACCTGATCTACCGACTGCAGCGAGGCCCGAAGCTGGCCAGCAGCAACGCCGTCGCCCAGGAGATCGCCAAACCGAGCGAGGGTGAGCTGGCCGACGGCGAGTTCCGCGCCTTCGGCGGCTCTATCGGCGCCGGGAGGTCGACCTCCTTCGCGGTGGCCGGCTGGATCGCCGGCGGGCTACCGACCGGATTGCAGATCACCGCGCCTGGCGTCTACCCGGTGATGGTGAATGTGAACGGCACCATCGACGTCGACGGCGTCCCGACACAAAAGCGTCTCGGCGAGCTGCATCTGCTGGTCACGGTGGCATCGATGCCGCCGACCGTCACCGCCGGCCCGGCCCGGCAGTCGGCCAGCAAGAGCAGCTCTGCCGGGACGGCGCGGACGACGGGCGTACCGATGTCCTTCCTGTGGCCGGTGACCTCACGTCCGCATCGCGGCGTGAACGGCGTGTTCCTGGACGACTCGCTGGCCACCGACGTCGGGCCCGACGGTGCCTTGTCCAGCAGACTGGACGCGCTGGTCGCGGCTGGCTTGCCGGCCGCCACTATCTTGCTGGCCATCGACCCGATGCTGCTGGACGAGTTGGACGCGATGGCCAAGGGCTACCGGGTGCTGGCACCGCACACCGTGCAGGCACCGCTGACCAGAACCCCCACCGAGACCCCAAGACCCTCGACCAGCGCCTTGGCGACCGCGGC
Source organism: Actinomycetota bacterium (assembly GCA_030947305.1). Lineage (GTDB taxonomy): Bacteria > Actinomycetota > Actinomycetes > Mycobacteriales > Nakamurellaceae > Nakamurella. The sequence continues at coordinate 3,722 of JALYXB010000233.1, forward strand.
ATCCTCCGCAGCCGGTAGCGCGGCCGCGGCCGGTACGGCATCAACCGGTACGGCCACCACCGTCAGCACGCCCTCGACCCCGGAGCCGAACACGCTGGCCGGCACCGGCGGCCCGGCGGCCCAAGCCTTCCTGAAACGGCTGCGAACCCTCGCCAAGTCCAGCAAGGTGCTGGTGCTGCCGTACTCCAACCCCGACACGGTGGCGATCACCAGGGCGGGCATGGGCAGCACACTGACCGGGCTGGTGGCCAGCGGACGATCGACGGCTGTCCGGGTACTCGGCAGAACGAACCTGGTGACGTCGGTGGCGCTGCCGCCGGACGCGCTGGTCGACCCGGCCACCGTTCAGCAGTACGCGACCGCCGGCTATACCTCGATGATGCTGGCCGGCTCCTCGGTCACCGGCGACACCCTGCAGGCCGGGGTGGGGACCATCGCCACTGGCACCGGGTCGCTGTCGGCCCTGCTGGACGACTCCGCGCTGCGGCCGTTGCTCACCGAGGTCCTCACGCCGTCGCCGGCGACCCCGCCCGGCAGCGGGCAGACGGCGGTCCAGACCGGTGCCCAGGCGTTGAATGCGGCCGTCGCCACCATCGCCCAGCGGGCCATCGACGGCGACGACCGACCTATCATCCGGGTACCGGACAGCACCATCGACACCGGAGGATTGAACGACCTCGGCGGCGCTGTCGCAGCGCTCAGCGGGGCCGGCATGGTGCGGGCGGTCTCGCCGACGACGTTGCCCACCGGCACGACCGACCGACCGCCCATCACCCCGACGTTCCCCGCCGCGGCCGATGGCCGATTGCTGTCGGCCGATTATCTGAGCCGGCTCAGCGGCAGCCGCCGGGACGTCAGCGGCGCTGCCCGCGCCATCGACACGGGCCACAGCTCCACCGCCGCCACGCTGATGAAGTCGCTGGCCGCTGCCGTCCGGCCACTGACCTCGGCGTCCCTGCGCACCGACCGCTCGGTCGGCGAAGCGACGCTGAGCACCATCAACTCGACCGTGCAGTACCTGCGGTCGGGGGTGACGATTCGTCCCACCGCAGGCTCATACACACTGGCGTCGGCCGATTCGCCCCTGGTGTTGACCGTCAGCAATACCTTGCCCTACCCGGTACTGGTCAAGGTGCGTATCGACGGTGGACAACAGGTAGGGCTGGTGGCGACCTCGGCCGCCGAGCCCGTCGCCCTGCAACCTGGCCAGAGCGAGGGGATCAAGATCGCCGTCAAGGTGTCGCGGGCCGGAACCTTCGTCGTGCAGGCCCAATTGACCGGTCCCGACGGGCGCGCCTGGGGGGCGCCGGTACCGCTGCCGATCAGGTCCAGCGCCTACGGTTCGCTGACCATCATTCTGATCGTGATCGCCGGCGGCCTGTTGTTGCTGATGGTGATCGTGCGAATCTGGCAACGCTGGCGGGACCGCACCAAGCGGCGGGCCGAGGAGGCCTCGGCAGGCGTGGATTCGACACCGGGGCCGGCGGCCGGTTCGATCCGGGCCAGCGTCGACGATGACGACGACTCGGCCGACCCCATCGTCGACCATGCCACCGCAGAACGCGGCCCAGCACCACATCGTTCAGCGCAACGCCCCGAGGAGGCCAGGTGACCACTCCGTCCGGGCCGTGGGAGCGGCGGCCGCAGGCCCGGCGTGCGCAGGAGTCCGCGGACATCGGCAACACCCCGGCGCCCGGGGCGGGCCCATCGGGTCCGCGGCATGCGGCGCCCGGCACAGCCGATGACACCATCGGCACAGCCG
>JALYXB010000117.1 GCA_030947305.1 Actinomycetota bacterium
CCCGCTACCTGGGTGGGTGGGTGTGCCCGCGTGCCCTCCGGTCGACGCACACGTCCGTGGGATGACAATGGGGCCAGCAACCGCCGCCGACCGGAAGGCACCGATGGCCACCTATCGAAGTTCGCAGTGGTACGGCGGGAGCGACCGCAACGCCTACATCCACCGGGCCTGGATGCGCCGCGGCTTACCCGACCACGCCTTTGACGGGCGGCCGCACATCGCCATCGCCAACACCGCATCCGACCTCACCCCGTGCAACTCCCACTTCAACGAGGTGGCCGAGAGCGTCAAGCACGGCGTGTACGAGGCCGGCGGTGTCCCGCTGAACCTGCCGGTGGTGTCGCTCGGCGAGACATTGGTCCGTCCGACGGCGATGTTGTGGCGCAACTTGGCCGCGATGGCCACCGAAGAGATGTTGCGCGCCAACCCGATCGACGGGGTGGTGCTGCTCGGCGGCTGCGATAAGACCATCCCTTCGCTGCTGATGGCGGCCGCCTCGGTGAACATCCCGGCCGTCGTCATTCCCGGCGGGCCGATGCTCACCGGTACCTACCGCGGCGCCGCCCTCGGCTGCGGTACCGACGTGTGGAAACTGTCCGAGGAGGTGCGGGCCGGCACCTTGTCGCAGGAACAGTTCAACAGGTCCGAGTCGTCGATGATCCGCAGCCGCGGCCACTGCAACACCATGGGCACCGCATCTACCATGGCGGTGGTCACCGAGGCGCTCGGGATGATCTTGCCAGGGCTGGCCGGCACCCCGGCGTCGGACAGTCGGCTGCTGGAGTCCTCGCACCTGACCGGCGGGTTGATCGTTGACATGGTGGTAGCCGACCGCCGGCCGAGCGATGTGCTCACCAGGGGCTCGTTCCTCAACGCCATCGTCGCGCTGGCGGCCGTCGGCGGTTCCACCAACGCGGTGGTGCACCTGCTGGCCATCGCCGGCCGCCTCGGCATCGAGCTGACCCAGGACGACTTCGACCGAACCGGCTCCGCCGTCCCGCTGCTGGTGGACTTGCAACCGGCCGGGCGGTTCCTGATGGAGGACCTGCACCGGGCCGGCGGCCTGCTGGCGGTGCTGCGCGAGGTCAGGGATCTGCTGGACCCGACGGCGCTGACAGTCACCGGACGGCCGCTGGTGGACTACCTGGACGATGCCCAGATCTGGGATTCCGAAGTGATCAGCGTCCGCGACCGGCCGGTGCAGCCCGATGCCGGGATCGCCGTGCTGTACGGCAATCTGGCGCCGCAGGGTGCGGTGATCAAGCCGGCGGCCGCATCGCAGCAACTGCTGCAACACCGCGGCCGGGCGCTGGTCTTCGACTCGGTGGAAGACATGCGCGAACGCATCGACGACCCGCAGTTGGACGTCGACCCGGACTCGGTGCTGATCCTGCGCGGCTGCGGCCCTCAGGGTTATCCGGGGATGCCGGAGGTGGCGAACCTGCCGCTGCCGGCCAGGCTGCTGCAGCAGGGCGTCCGGGATATGGTGCGGATCTGTGACGGCCGAATGAGCGGAACCGCCTACGGCACAGTGGTTCTGCACGTCACCCCGGAGGCGGCGGCAGGTGGGCCGTTGGCGCTGGTGCGCACCGGCGATGTGGTGATCCTTGACGTGCCGGCGCGGCGGCTGGATATCGATGTGCCGGCCGAAGAGTTGGCGCAGCGGGTACCGGATCCGGCCACTGTCAACGCTTTTGCCCGCCCGAAGCGCGGTTGGGAGTACCTGTATGTGAAGACGGTCGGGCAGGCGAACACCGGCGCCGACCTGGACTTCCTGGTCGGCTCCAGCGGCGATGAGGTCTCCCGTGAGTCACACTGACCGGGCCGGTCGCCGATGAGAGCGTTCGTCGTCACCGAACCGGGTGACGGTGCCGTGCAACAGGTGGATCCACCCGTCGCCGATACCGGCGAGGTGCTGGTGCAGGTGGCAAGGGCCGGCGTCTGCGGCACCGATGTCGAGTTGTTCACCGGCGAGATGCCCTATGTGCGGCAAGGACATTCGACCTACCCGCTGCGGCTGGGGCACGAGTGGTGCGGCACCGTGTCCGCGATCGGTGAGCACGTCGACCCGCGCTGGCTGGGCGTCAGGGTCACCGGCGACACCATGCTGGGCTGTGGCTACTGCCGGCGGTGCGTTGGCGGCAAACATTGGCTGTGCGAGGACCGGTCGGAGATCGGTATTCGTGGCCGCTACCCGGGTGCACTCGCCGAGCAGCTGGTGCTGCCTGCCACCGCTCTACGGCAATTACCGGACGCTCTGGACGACATGGCGGGCGCGATGGTGGAACCGGGTGGCAACGCCTTCCGCGCCGTCACAGCCGCGCGCACAGCCGCCGGCGATCGGCTGCTGGTGATCGGTCTCGGCACCATCGGACTGCTGGTAGCGATGCTGGCAAAGTCAGTTGGGGCCCAGGTGCACCTGACCGACCGATCGCCGCAGCTGCTGGAATTCGCCGGATCCCTTGATATCGGCCCGGTCTGGACCAGGGACGAAATCCCGGAACTGCCGTGGGATGTGGTCATCGACGCGTCCAACGGCGCGGCTGTTCCGGCGCTGGCACTTGACCTGGTGGAGCCGGGCGGGCGGGTCGCGTTCGTCGGGCTGGCCGGCTCTCCGAGCGTGCTGGACGCCAGATCCTTGGTGTTGAAAGACATCTCGGCAGTGGGGACCCTTGGCGCCTCGGCCGGATTGGCCGGCGCCATCTCGGCATACGCCTGCGGCGCGGTCGATCCGCGAGTACTGGTGAGCGCGACGATCGGGCTGGAACAAGTGGGCAGCGTGTTGCGTGGTGTTCGACCCGATGGCGCCGGGCTCGGCCCGAAGATTCAGGTGCTGCCGGCGGCGATCGGCGCCCGGCAGCCCAGTCGGGCCACGAGGTGATCAGGCCGCCGGAGACGTAGCTGCAATGGGACAGGTTGCCGTCCGGCGATTGAACGGCCACCAGCTCGGTGATCTTCCACTCCAGCAGCCGGCCGCCCGAGTCCGTGTCGTCACCGGCGGCCACCGAGTCTGGATCGAGCCAGACATCGACGCTCTGTCGGGTCACCGTGCCAGGCACGTTACGCATTTGGGAGGGCTTCAGGGGTGCGGTAACCTGGGACGATCTGCGGTGCTGACGGGCAAGCTGAGTGCCAGTCGGTGCCGCGGTCGGTTGTTTGAGGGCCTGTAGCTCAGGCGGTTAGAGCGCTTCCCTGATAAGGAAGAGGTCGGAGGTTCAAGTCCTCCCAGGCCCACACTGGTTCGGTCCAGAAGAACGGGCGCCGTTCGGCGCAACAATGAAGGGCGGACGTTAGATGAGGAAATTCCTGCTGCTGGGTGCACTCGCGGGGGGCGCCTACGCGATGGTCAACAAGCGCAAGAAGACCGCCGCTGCCGAGGCCAAACTGTGGGACGAGGCCACCGGCCGCACCGCCGCAGCTACCCCGGCCCCGAACACCGCAAGCGTCGCCGGCAGCAACGGCGCCGTCAAGTAGTCCAGCAGTGCCCCGCGGGCCCGGGCCCGGGCC
>JALYXB010000046.1 GCA_030947305.1 Actinomycetota bacterium
ACGGCGACCTCGAGACCTCGACGCTGTCCGAGCTGCCGAAGGGTCGCTCGCCGATCTCCACCACCGTGGTGCCGGCCGGCGAGAGACCGGCTTGGCTGGACAGGGCATGGCAGCGGGTCCGCGAAGAAGTCGCGGCCGGCCACCAGGTCTATGTGGTCTGCCCGAAGATTGTCGACGAGGGCAAGAACGCCGATGAGGACGCGGGGTTCGAAGCGGCCGACTGGGATGTGCCGGACGACGAAGCGGTAACCTCGCAGCGGCGGCCGCCACTGTCGGTGGAGCGGGTGTTCGGGATGCTGTCCGAAGGGCCGCTGGCCGGATTGCACCTGGAACGGTTGCACGGCCGGATGCCGCCGGCCGACAAGGATTCGGTGATGCGTTCGTTCGCCGCCGGCGACATCGATGTGCTGGTATCGACCACCGTGATCGAGGTCGGTGTCGATGTGTCCAACGCCAGCATGATGGTGATCATGGACGCCGATCGGTTCGGGCTCTCGCAGCTGCACCAGCTGCGCGGCCGCGTCGGCCGGGGGAGCGCGCCAGGAGTCTGCCTGCTGGTCACCCAGATGCCGCCGGCATCGCCGGCCATGATCAGGCTGGAGGCGGTACAGGCCACCACCGATGGCTTTGAGCTGGCCGATCGCGACCTTGAGCTTCGGCGGGAGGGCAACGTGCTCGGCACCAGCCAGGCAGGAAGGGCCTCGTCGCTCAAGCTGCTGTCGCTGCGCACCGATCGCGATGTGATCTTTGGCGCTCGGGAGGACGCCCAGGGGCTGGTGGCCGATGATCCGGCGTTCGCCCGCTATCCGGGTTTGCTGGCGATGGCCGAATCGGTGATCGACACCGAGGGGCAGGAGTTCCTGTCCAAAGGTTGATCCGCTGCGGAGTATTGCGTAAACGATTTCACGGTGGCTACCGTCGGCCCACAGCATTGAGGCGGCAGTCGTGAGAGGAGCCCCTGGTGAGTCCAGCAGGCCGGCAGGCAGTCGTCGGTGTGGACATCGGCACCTCCAGCAGCAAAGGGGTGCTGGTCGGTCTGGATGGTGAGGTGCTCGCGACTGCCACCCGCGAGCACGAGGTGCAGCGGCCACGGGCGGGCCATGTCGAGATGGACGGCGCACTCTGGTGGGACGAATTCGTCGCCATCGCCGCCGAGTTGCTCGGTCGAGCCGGCGTCGATGTGGTGTCGGTGGGGGTCTCCGGAATGGGCCCGTGCCTGCTGCTGGAAGACGGAAACGGTGAACTGCTGCGGCCTGCCATCTTGTACGGCGTCGACTCAAGGGCCGGGCGGCAGATCGACGAGCTGAACGCCGAGTTGGGTGCCGACGCCATCATCGAACGTGGAGGATCGGCACTGTCCAGCCAGGCGGTCGGCCCCAAGGTGGCCTGGGTCGGCGAGAACGAACCTGAGCTGTACGGCAGGGCCAGGCGACTGTTCATGCCCAGCTCCTATCTGGTGCTGCGGCTGACGGGTGAGTACGTCCTTGACCACCAATCGGCCAGCCAGTGCACACCGTTGTACGACGCAACGGCCGGCGACTGGTACCCACCCTGGTGGCAGCGGATTTGCGGCCGGATCGTCCCACCGACGTTGCAGTGGTCGGATCGGGTGGTCGGAACCGTGACTGCCGGGGCGGCAGCGGAAACGTCGCTGCCACCAGGGATTCCGGTGGTGTGCGGGACCATCGACGCCTGGTCGGAGGCCATCAGCGTCGATGCGCACAACGTCGGCGACCTGATGCTGATGTACGGCACCACCATGTTCATGATCAACACAATTGCCGAGGGGGTCAGTTGGCCGACGCTGTGGGGGACCGTCGGCGCTTTCGAGGGCACCCGCAACCTGGCGGGCGGGATGGCGACATCAGGAGCGATCACCGGCTGGCTGCGAGAGTTGTTCGGCTCCCCGGACTATCCGACCTTGCTCGACGAGGCAGGCAGTTCCGCGCCGGGAGCGAACGGGCTGCTGATGCTGCCGTACTTCGCCGGGGAGCGGACGCCGATCAACGACCCCGATGCCCGCGGAATCGTTGCCGGGCTGACGATTTCGCACACCCGCGGGGATCTGTATCGGGCGGCGTTGGAGGCCACCGCGTTCGGTGTGCGCCACAACATCGAGGTGTTCGAGCAGGCTGGTGGGCAGATCGACAGGGTGGTCGCCGTCGGCGGCGGCACCCAGGGGGAGCTGTGGACGCAGATCGTCTCCGACGTCACCGGACGGCCGCAGGAACTGCGCAGGACTTCGATCGGCGCCAGCTACGGGATGGCATTCCTGGCAGCTCGCGCCGTCGGGTCGGGCGCCGCCGCTGTGTCGATGGGCGACTGGAACCCGGTGCTGCGGACGGTTACCCCGAACGAGAGTCACCGGCAGACCTACGACGAGCTGTTCGCGCTGTACCGGCAGCTCTACGACTCCACTGTCGACATCGTCCATGAGTTGTCTCGCCGGCAGGACGCCCAGCCTGCCCGGTAGTGCTCGTCAGGCGGCCGTGCCGTGGTGACCGGCGTCATTCGGTGCGCGGGGTGAGCGGCGTCCCGCTGGCAAGGATGGCGGTCTTCAGGGCGGCCGCAGACTCGGCAACCGCCCGCGGTCCAGTGAGTAGCACCAGGTCGAGGTGGGGTAGCACCGGTAGATCGATGGACGGGCGCAGCTCGACCAGGTCGCTGGGCATCAAGCTGCGGGCGAAGACGGCAAGGCCGAGGCCGGCCCGTACCGCAGCGATGATCCCGTTGACGCCCCGGACGGTGCAGGTGATCCGACTCGGTCGTCCCGCATGTTCCAGCGCCTGCACCGCGATCGAGCGGCTCAGGCTCGGCGCCTGGTAGACGACCAGCGGAACGGGTTGGCCGGCGTCGATGCGCTGGCCGTCGGCGGCACCCCACACCAGTCGGTCCCGCCGCACCAGGGTGCTGTTGGGCTGCGTTGGCTCGTCGGCGCCGCGTTTGGTGAACGCAACGTCGAGATGGCCGGACTCGATGCGTCGGCGCAAAACGTCGTTCTGCCCGACGGTAAGTTCCAGGTCGATGCGGGGATAGAGCTGACGGAACTGCCGCAGGATCCGCGGGAGCGGAGTAAGAGCTAGGTCGTCCGTCACACCGAAGCGGAGGCGGCCGCGTAACCCTGAGCCGGTGAAATAGCCGACGGCCTGCTCCTGAGCGGCGAGGATCTCCCGGGCGAAGCCGGCCATTGCCTCACCGTCGGCAGTCAGTGAAACACTGCGGGTGTCACGCAGCAGAAGCGTTCTGCCAGAAGCGGTTTCGAGCTTGCGGACATGTTGGCTCACCGTCGGTTGGCGCAGGCCCAAGCTGGCCGCGGCCTGGGTGAACGACAGCGACTGGGCCACAGCGAGAAAGCTCCGCAACTGTTCGGCGTCGAAGCTCGGCGTGTCGATGATCATTACAATTCACAATAACAGTTAGAGGTTCGATCGCCTTTCGAAATGACCGGGGTCGCCGTAAGAATGGGAAATGGCACCCCGACAACCGCTTTGCTAGGACTACGTTGATCACCGCGCCAGTGCCGCGCCCACCACTTCCAGCACTACCGACGCCCGCTCGGCAAACCTCGCGGCGACGGGCCTTCGCACTGCCTTTGCCTCGCTGCGCAACGTCGAGTTCCGGCTCTACGTATTCGGCGTCTTCATCACCTCGACCGGCGGCTGGGTGCAGCGCATCGCCCAGGACTGGTTGGTGCTGACGCTGACGAACTCGCCGACCGCGGTGGGCATCACCACCATGTGTCAATTCGTCCCCACGATTGTCTTGGGGCTGGGGGGCGGAGTGATCGCGGATCGCTTCCCGAAGAAGTCGATCCTGACGGTGACGATGACGGCGATGGGTGTGTTGGCCGGCGCGCTGGCCTTGCTGGTGCTGGCTCATCGGGTGCAGGTATGGCAGGTGGACGTGATCGCCGTTCTGCTCGGCATCGCCATCTCGGTGGACAACCCCGCCCGTCAGTCTTTCGTCACCGAGCTGGCGCCGGCCGATCAGCTGCGCAGCGCGGTGAGCATGGTGTCCTCGACGTTCCAGCTCGGCGCGATGATCGGCCCGGCGCTCAGCGGGCTGCTGATCACCGGGATCGGTAGTGGATATGCCTTTCTGGTGAACGGACTCAGTTATTTCGGCGCGCTCATTGCGTTGTCCAGGATTCCGCGGAGGCCGCGAAGCCAGCAGCAGCGGACGAGGTCGTCGTCGGTGCGGCCGGCAATTCGCTATGCCAGCGCGACGGTGACCGTGCGCTGGCCGGTGGTACTGGTGGGGGTGTTGGGGATGTTCACCCTGAGCCTTCCGGTGACGCTGGCGTCGTTCGCGAATTCGATATTCCATTCCGGTTCGTCGGGTTACGGGTTGCTGAGTTCGGCGCTGGCTCTCGGATCGCTTGGCGGAGCGGTGTTCTCGGCGCGGAACGCCAGAACTCCGCGGTTGCGCGGGCTGGTCGGGGCGGCAGTGGCGCTGGCGGCGGCCGAGCTGGTGTGTGCGGTGGCGCCGACAGCGGTGACGTTCATTCCGCTGCTGGTGCTGCTGGGCGCGACGGTGCTGTCGTTCATCACCACCGCCCAGTCGATGGTGCAGTTGACTACGCCTGCGTCGCTGCGGGGCAGGGTGTTGGGGATCTATCTGTTGGTCTTTCTCGGTAGCGGCGCCATCGGTGGTCCGCTGGTCGGTTGGGTGATCAGTTCCTACGGAGCGCGATCGGCGCTGCTGCTTGCAGGCGTCTGTTCCGCGGCAGTGGCTCTGACGTTGGCGACCTATCTGGCCAGAACCGAGCACCTCGGGGTCAAGATCGAATTCCCGGCCAGGCCGCGGCAGCTGATGACCATCAGGGGGCGGCCGTGACAAACACGGACCACTGCCAGCGGGCCGGTGCCGGTGCACGGCCAACGTTCAGAATGGCCGGGCGGCGAGGTCGCACTGCTGGGTTGGGTGGAGCCCGACCACGGTGTCAGCCGGCTGGCCGCGGACACCCCTGATCGGTTGCAGGCCAGGGTGGTGAGCGTGGTATTGCTGGCAGCGGTATCGGCGGCGGCCCTGGCGCCGGTGATCTCCGGGACGCTCATCCATCTGTGGGGTGGCCACGCGGCATTGACCCTCGCCGTCGCAGCGCTGCGATCTCGGCGGTAGCAGTGCTGGTGGGCCGCGGTCTCAAGGACTAGACAGAGATTCCGGACGGTTCCTAGAAAGTGGGATGCACCGCCTGCACTGTGGGACCCAGTCGGGCCGCGATACGGTGTGCGCACTCGGCGGCCGGCTGGGCCGCCGGGAGCTCGACGGCGGTCATCCAACCCCGGGACCGAGCACCTTCGACGGCACAGACCGACCACCCGGAGTGAGGAATGTTCTCCAAGATTCTGGTCGCCAATCGCGGCGAGATCGCCATTCGTGCGTTTCGCGCCGCCTACGAACTCCGGGTTGCCACGGTGGCGATCTTCCCGTACGAGGACCGCAACTCACTGCATCGGCAGAAGGCGGACGAGGCCTACCAGATCGGGGAGCGGGGGCATCCGGTCCGCGCCTACCTGGACGTCGACGGTGTGGTGCAAGCCGCCATCGAGGCCGGCGCCGACGCCATCTATCCCGGCTATGGCTTCCTGTCCGAGAACCCGAACCTGGCCAGCGCCTGTGCCGATGCCGGCATCACCTTCATCGGGCCGCCCCCCGCTGTGCTCGAGTTGGCCGGCAACAAGTCCAGAGCGGTGGCCGCGGCCCGTGAAGCCGGCTTGCCGGTGCTCGAATCGAGCGAGCCTTCGGACCATGTCGACACCCTGATCGCGGCCGCCGACGCTGTTGGATTCCCGGTATTCGTCAAGGCTGTGGCGGGTGGCGGCGGCCGCGGGATGCGCAGGGTCGATGGCCCCGCGGAGCTGCCGGAAGCGCTGGGCAACGCCATGAGGGAGGCCGAGTCCGCCTTCGGCGACGCGACGATGTTCCTGGAACGAGCCGTGGTCGAGCCCCGGCACATCGAGGTGCAGATCCTCGCCGACGGCACCGGTCAGGTGATGCACCTGTTCGAACGCGACTGTTCGGTACAGCGCCGCCATCAGAAGGTGATCGAGGTCGCGCCGGCCGTTGGCCTGGAACCCGAACTGCGGCAACGGATCTGCGAGGACGCCGTACGCTTCGCCAGACACATCGGCTACGTGAACGCCGGCACCGTCGAGTTCTTGTTGGACAGCGCGGGTCGGCATGTGTTTATCGAGATGAACCCGCGGATCCAGGTCGAGCACACCGTTACCGAGGAGATCACCGACGTCGATCTGGTGTCGTCGCAGATCCGCATCGCCGCCGGCGAAAGTCTGGCCGACCTCGGTCTGTCGCAGGAGACGGTGCGTATCAACGGTGCTGCGCTCCAGTGCCGGATAACCACCGAGGATCCGGCCAACGGATTCCGGCCGGACACCGGTAAGATCAACACCTATCGGTCGCCAGGCGGTGCCGGGGTGCGGGTGGACGGCGGAACCGTGCATGCCGGCGCGGAGGTTAGCGCTCACTTCGACTCGTTGCTGGTAAAGCTCACCTGCCGAGGCCGAACCTGGGAGCAGGCCGTACTGCGGGCGCGCAGGGCGCTTGCCGAGTTCCGGGTGCGCGGCGTCGCCACCAATATTCCTTTCCTGCAAGCAGTTCTCGACGATCCGGACTTCGCCGCCGGCGGCGTCACCACCTCGTTCATCCAGACCCATCCGCAGCTGCTGACGGCCCGCAGCTCCGCCGACCGCGGCACCAAGCTGCTCAGCTTCCTGGCCGACGTCACCGTCAACCAGCCCAACGGGCCGGCCCCGAAGGCGCTGCAGGATCCGTCGGCGAAGCTGCCGGCATTCGACGCCGAGCGGCGACCGCCGGACGGCAGCAGACAACGTTTGCTGGCCGTCGGGCCAGCAGCCTTTGCCGCGGACCTACGCGGCCAGCAAGCACTCGGCGTGACCGACACCACCTTCCGGGACGCGCACCAGTCGTTGCTGGCCACCAGGGTGCGCACCCGCGACCTGCTGGCTGTTGCACCCGCCGTCGCACTGCTCACCCCGCAGTTGCTGTCGGTGGAGGCATGGGGCGGCGCCACCTACGACGTCGCGCTGCGATTCCTTGCCGAGGATCCGTGGGAGCGGCTGGACGGGCTGCGCACGGCTCTGCCGAACGTCGCACTGCAGATGCTGCTGCGCGGCCGGAACACCGTCGGCTACACGCCATATCCGGCGGCCGTCACCGAGGCGTTCGTCGCCGAGGCCACCCGATCCGGCATCGATATCTTCCGGATCTTCGACGCCCTCAATGACATCGACCAGATGCGTCCGGCCATCGATGCGGTGCGCGCCAGCAACTCCGCAGTGGCCGAGGTGGCCCTGTGCTACACCGGCGACCTGTCCGATCCTGCCGAGCAGCTCTACACGCTGGACTACTACCTGCAGCTGGCTGAGCGGATCGTCGACGCCGGTGCCCACATCCTGGCCGTCAAGGACATGGCCGGGCTATTGCGGGCACCCGCCGCCCGCGCCCTGATCGGCGCGCTGCGTCAGCGATTCGATCTACCGGTGCACCTGCACACCCACGACACCGCCGGTGGGCAACTGGCTACCTACTTGGCCGCCGTCGAAGCCGGCGTGGATGCCGTCGATGCGGCCAGCGCCCCGATGGCCGGCACCACATCGCAACCGCCGCTGTCCGCACTGGTGGCGGCCACCGATCACACCGACAGGGCCACCGGACTGGATCTTAGCGCCGTCAACGACCTCGAGCCGTACTGGGAGAGCGTCCGGGCGATGTACGCGCCGTTCGAATCCGGCCTGCGGGCGCCAACCGGGCGGGTATACCGCCACGAGATGCCTGGCGGTCAGCTGTCGAACCTGCGTCAGCAGGCCATCGCGCTTGGTTTGGGCACCAGGTTCGAGGCGGTCGAGGACACTTATGCTGCGGCCGACCGGATGCTGGGCCATCTGGTGAAGGTGACCCCGTCGTCGAAGGTGGTTGGCGATCTGGCGCTGCACCTGGTGGGCGCGGGCGTCGACCCTGCCGAGTTCGAGGCCGACCCTGGCCGGTTCGATGTACCTGATTCGGTGATCGGATTCCTGAGCGGCGAGCTGGGCGACCCGCCAGGCGGCTGGCCAGAGCCGTTCAGAACCAAGGCGTTGGCCGGCCGGAAGTGGACGCCGCCGGCCGCAGAATTGTCCGCAGAGGACGCTGATGCGCTCACCACGTCGCCGCGAAAAGCGTTGAACCGCCTGCTGTTTCCAGGTCCGACAAAAGAGTTCGCTGCCGCCCGCGAAGAGTTCGGCGATGTGTCGGTGGTGCCGACGGGGGACTATTTGTATGGGCTGCGACCTGGTGACGAACACGTACTGCAGCTGGAGCCGGGAGTTCAGTTGTACGTCGGGCTGGAAGCCATCGGCGAGCCGGACGGGCGCGGCATCCGCTCGGTGGTCACCACCATGAACGGGCAGCTGCGACCGCTGCAGATCCGCGACAGGTCCGTTGCCAGCGATGTGCCGGTCACCGAGCGGGCAGATACCAGCAACCCTGGTCACGTCGCGGCGCCGTTCGCCGGCGTGGTCACGCTGTCCGTCGCCGACGGCGACCAGGTGTCCGCCGGCCAGCCGGTCGGCACCATCGAAGCGATGAAGATGGAGGCATCGATCACCGCGCCGAAGGCCGGAACCGTTACCAGGACAGCGATCTCGGCCGTCCAACAGGTAGAGGGCGGCGACCTGGTGCTGGTACTAGACGTCAAGGGCTGACGCGATGACGCGGATCGTTGCCGGCCGCTGGAAGGGGCGCACCCTGCGCACTCCTACCGGTACCACCACCCGGCCCACCGGCGAGAAGATGCGAGCGGCACTTGGCAACGCGCTGCAGGCGACCGGGGCACTGGAGGGTGCAAGCGTCCTTGACCTGTATGCCGGAACAGGTGCTCTCGGACTTGAACTGGTGAGCCGCGGTGCCGCGTCGCTGGTGGCCGTCGAGAAGGACCGTCATGCACTCGAGGTGTTGCGTGCCAACGTATCCGCTCTCGCCGCCGGGGCGCCGGATGTGGTTGTCGAAGTGGTTGCCGGCGATGTACGCGGCGCCCTTGGGGGGTTGACCGGCCGTCGGTTCGACGTGGTGCTCGCCGACCCGCCCTACGACCTGCCGGACGTCGAACTCATCGTGGTGTTGCGCGGGATCGCCGAGCTGCTGGCCGGGGGAGCCGACGTGGTCGTCGAACGCAGCGTCCGGTCGGGCGAACTCGACTGGCCAACGCCACTGGAGGCGGTCAGGGCGAAACGGTACGGCGATACCTTGCTCTGTTACGGTCGCGCGCAATGACAGCGACATCCACCACCCAGCACGCGCGGCCGCCGACACACGCGGTGTGTCCAGGGTCGTTCGACCCGCCGACGCTCGGGCACCTCGATGTGGTGGGCAGGGCGGCCGGGCTGTTCGACACCGTGACCGTCGCGGTCCTGGTGAATCCGGAGAAGCAGGACCTGTTCAGCGTCGACGAACGGCTGGAGTTGCTGGCCACCACGACCAGTGAGTGGCCGAACGTGCTGGTGGACTCGTTCAGCGGGCTGCTGGTCGACTACTGCCGCCGGGTCGGCGCGAATGCCGTCATCAAGGGCCTGCGCGCGGTGTCCGACTTCGATTACGAACTGCAGATGGCCCAGATGAACGCTGGCTTGACCGGCCTCGACACGCTGTTCATGCCGACCAGCCCGGTGTATTCGTTCATCTCGTCGTCGCTGGTCAAGCAGGTGGCCGGGTACGGAGGCGATGTTCACGCCTATCTTCCACCGTTGGTGCACGACGCCCTGCGCGCCAAACTCGGCTGATGACGCCGGGCGGCCGGTGTGCCCGCCAGCGTGGCTTACCGGGTCGGACGGGCACCTGTTGGCACACTGTTTCTCACCAGAACTGCGGTCTGACCAGAACTGCGGTCGACCCGCAGATTCTCCAGCGGAAGGATGCTTGTGTACCGGGTTTTTGAGGCCCTCGACCAGTTGGTCACCATCGTCGAAGAGGCGCGTGGCGTGCCGCTGTCCGCCTCCTGCGTCGTGCCGCGGGGCGACGTGCTCGACCTGTTGGACGACGTCCGCGATGCGCTGCCCGGTGAGGTCGATGACGCCCAGGATGTGCTCGACCACCGCGACAAGCTGATCTCCGACGCCACCGCGACCGCAGAGAAATCCGTTGGTGACGCGCAGACCGAGGCGGATCGGCTGGTGTCGACGGCCCGGAGCGAAGCAGGTGCGACGGTCGCCGGCGCGAAGGCACAGGCCGATCGGATGATCGAGGAGGCCACCGCACGGGCGGACGCCATCGTGCAGCGGGCGCAGGCAGACGCCGAGCGGCACATCCAGGCAGGTCACGACAAGCACGACGGGTTGATCGCCCGCGGCCAGCAGGAACACGAGCGGCTGGTGGCCGCCGGCCGGGTCACTCACGAACGCAGCGTGGCCGACGGCAGGGCCGAGCAGGCCAGGCTCGTTTCGCGCCACGAGGTGGTGCAGTCCGCCCACTCCCAGTCGGCCGACATCATCGACGCCGCGCACGCCGAAGCCGATCGAATGCGGGCCGAGTGCGATACCTACGTCGACCGCAAGCTCGCCGATCTGGAAGAGACACTCACCAAGACGCTGCGCACCGTCGGTCGCGGACGCACGGCGCTCCGATCCGGCGCGACAGCCGATTACCGCGAGTGAGGCTGGCCACCCCTGCCCCGACGGCGGTGTCGTCCATGCCTGCGGCTGCACTACCCTGGACCAGTTGCCCATCGGTGCTCATCACGCCTCCGCACACTCTGGTGAAATCAACTGATCATGTCTGCGCTGCGCCATCCACACAGCTCGTTGTGGGTCCTGGACACCAGGACCCTGGGTCGGCGACCCGGCAGCTACCAGCCGGTGCGGCTGTCTGTTCCCGTCACCACCCCCATAGGCATCCAGGTACTCGCCGTTCCCGCAGGTCACGACGTCGAGCTGAAGCTGCGGCTGGAATCGGTGTCCGAGGGTGTCCTGGTCTCTGGGGGAGCATCCGCCGTTGCCGTCGGTGAGTGTTCCCGGTGCCTGATCCCGCTCACCACCCCGGTGCGAGCGGGCATCAGAGAGCTCTATGTGTACCCCGGCTCGACCACCGACGAGACGACGGCCGAGGACGAGCTGCCGCGGGTGGTCGACGATCTGATCGACCTCGAACCGCTGGTGACCGATGAGCTGACCTTGACACTGCCGTTGGCGCCCCTGTGCCACCCAGACTGCCCCGGCCTGTGTTCGGAGTGCGGTGAACGACTCGCCGAACTCGAGCATCCTCACGCGCATGAGATACTGGACCCGCGCTGGGCAGCTCTCGCGGAGAAGTTCAGTTCGGCAGCTGCTGCGCAATCGGAGGCGGCGGACACCTGAAGGCCGGCCGAGTTGTGAAGCGCGACGTTGTTCATGATCGTGAGCGCAAGGTATCGGTGCCGGGTTACCGCCCCACTGACCATACGAAGGAGAAGTAGTCGTGGCTGTCCCAAAGCGGAAGATGTCCCGCAGCAACACCCATGCACGCCGGTCGCAGTGGAAAACCACCGTGCCGACCCTGGCTCCCTGCCCGAATCGAGCCTGCGCCGAGCTGAAGCTCCCACACACCGTCTGCCCGAATTGCGGACAGTACGACGGTCGTCAGGTCGTCGAGGTCTGACGAGCCGATGAGCAGCACGGCTCGCGCCCAGAATGCGCCTGACCCTGCCCTGCTGCCGTCGTTCGCCGTGGATGTATCGGCGGCGGTTGGAATCGACCTGCGTCCGGAGTTGGCCGTACTGGCGTTGACGCATCGGTCCTTCGCATACGAAAACGGTGGCCTGCCCACCAATGAGCGGCTCGAGTTCCTTGGGGACTCCGTGCTCGGCATCGTGGTGACCGAAGGGCTGTACGTGACCCACCCGAGCTTCGCCGAGGGTCAACTGGCCAAACTGCGGGCCTCCATCGTCAATATGCATGCGCTGGCCGGCGTGGCCAAAATGATGAACCTTGGCACGCTGCTCCGGCTCGGCCGCGGCGAAGAACTGACCGGTGGCCGGGACAAGGCCTCCATTCTGGCTGACGCCGTAGAAGCCCTGCTCGGGGCGATCTACCTGCAGCACGGGCTGGAGCCGACCCGCGGCGTCATCCACCGGCTGTTTCGCGACCTGATCGCAGGCGCTCCCTCGCTCGGTGCAGGTCTCGATTGGAAAACCTCGTTGCAGGAGCTGGCGGCCGCCGAGGCGTACGGGGTTCCGGTCTACCAGATGACGGAGGAAGGCCCCGATCACCTCAAGACGTTCAGCGCGGTGGTGTTCGTCGGCGGCCGGCCGCGCGGCGACGGCTCCGGCCGCACCAAGAAAGAGGCAGAGCAGAAAGCCGCATCGACGGCCTACTCGGCGCTCGCTGAGGGCAATCGCCCCGAAGCGTCGACAACGGCGCCCCCCGAGGCGCCAGCCCCGGCAGCCCCCGAAACGGCATGGCCGGCCGGCGAGTCGGCTGCGGACGCTTTCGACATCAGCTGACGTGCCGGAGCTGCCTGAGGTCGAGGTGGTCCGGCGCGGGCTGGTCACCCATGCGGCCGGTCGCCGGATCGCCACCGTCGATGTGCACTCAGATCGGGCCGTCCGCCGTCATCTCGGTGGCCGTGACGATTTCGAGAATGTGTTGCGGGGCCGGCGGATCCTGGACATCAGGCGGCGCGGAAAGTACCTCTGGTTGGTACTCGACGACGGTGACGCGGTGCTGGCGCACCTGGGGATGAGTGGCCAGTTCCGGGTCGGTGGGCTTGCCACCGGAGCGCCGAAGAACCTGACGTCGATGGACCACCCGCACCTGCGAGTGCGGTTCCACTTCGACGACGACGGCGCCGATCTGGACTTCCTCGACCAGCGCACGTTCGGCGGGATGATGTTCGCCGCCGGCGGCGCCGAGTTGCCGTCCGCCATCGCCCACATCGCCAGGGACCCGCTGGATCCAGAGTTCTCCATCGATGCCGCCGTTGCTGCGGTGCGGGCCAAGCACACCGAGATCAAACGCGCGCTGCTGGACCAGACGGTGGTGTCCGGCATCGGCAACATTTATGCCGACGAGGCGTTGTGGCGCGCCAAGGTGCACTATCTACGGCCGACGGCAAGACTCGGCCGTCCGGTGGCGCGGGCGTTGCTCGATTCGGCGATCGAGGTGATGACTGAGGCCCTGCACGCCGGTGGCACCAGCTTCGATGCGCTGTACGTCAACGTCGATGGCGACTCCGGCTACTTCGACCGCACCCTCAACGCCTACGGTAGGCAGGATCTGCCGTGCCCGCGCTGCGGGACGCCGATTCGGCGTGAGGCTTTCATGAACCGATCGTCGTTCTTCTGTCCGCGCTGCCAGCGGCGGCCGCGGTGAGCCAGCGGGCCGGCGAGCAGAACGAGGTGTAAGGCTAGCGCAGTCAGCCCGGCGGAAGCGTTGCGGCCCAACGAAATCGGAGCTGCTGACCCGGCCGGCACTGGGCCGCTAGGTCCATCGACGATTCGGTGACGACACCGATCACCGGGTAGCCGCCGGTAACCGGATGGTCGGGCATCAACAGCACAGGCTCACCCCATGGCGGCACCTGCAGGCAGCCCAGCACCATGCCCTCACTCGGCAGTTCGCCGCGACCACGGTCACTGCGTCGCAGTCTGCCGCCGGTGAGTCGAAGTCCCACCCGGTCGCTGCGCGGCGACATCTGCCAATCGGTCGACACCAGCTGCTCAGGGTCGGCGAACCACTCGTCGCGCGGGCCACGGACTATCTCCAGAGTGACGATGTCATCGGGGAGAGGCGTTGCGGGACAGTTCGTTTCGGGTTCGAAACCGGCTGCCGAGCCGATCGGCAGGAACTGGCCGGCTGTCAGCGGGGCAGGTCCGATAGCTGACAGCGTGTCGGTGGAGCGTGATCCGAGGACCGGCGGAACGTCGATTCCACCACGGAACGCCAGATAGCTGCGCAGGCCGCGGCTGGCCATCCCGAGAGCCACGACAGCGCCCGGTGTCACCTCGAATGCACGTGCCGGGTCCACCCCATGGTTGTCGACGGTCACCGCTGAGGCGGCGCCGGTGACAGCCATCAGCAGCTCGCCGTTGGCCCGCGCCGTCAACCCACCCAGCAGTACCTCGATCGCGGCCGCGTCCACCGCATTGCCGACCAGTTCACCCCCGCGCCGGAAGGCGGCACGATCCGCGGCGCCGGACCGACCGACGCCGGCCGACCCGAACCCGCGTCGGCCCAGATCCTGAACCAGCGATAACACCCCGGGCGCAACAACTTCCAGCTCGCGGCTGCCGTCAGCCATGGGGGTCGACCGCCTGGAACCGCACTCGGCAACCGGGCCGTAACAGCGCCGGTGGATCCCGGCCGGCGTCCCACACCGGTAGCTCGGTGGTGCCGATCAGCTGCCAGCCGCCGGGGGAGGAACGTGGGTAGACGCAGGAGAATTCGCCGGCCAGGGCCACCGATCCAGCGGGAATCGAACTCCGTGGTGCGGTTCGCCGCGGGACCTGCAGCCGTTGGTCGCCGCCGTGCAGATAGGCGAACCCCGGAGCGAACCCGCCGAAGGCTACCTGCCACTCCGCACCGGTGTGGGCGGCGATCAGCTCGCCCACCGACAGGCCGGTGAGTCGGGTGACGTCGGCGAGATCGGCGCCGTCGTAGTGGACGGGGACCATCACCAGTTCCGAGGTCGAGGTGGGATCCGGCCCGACGCCGGGGTTACCTTCCGTGCACAGCATGGTGACCTGATCTCGTAGCAATGACAGGTCGGTGCCGACTTCGAGCCTGAGCAGCACCGTCCTGGCGGCCGCGACCTGGTCGGCGAAGGCGGGCAGTCGACCGTCACGAACCGCCGATCGCAGGATGCCGTCAACGGCCAGCGCGTCCGCGAGGCTGTTCGCCTCCACCAGCAGCGCGGACTGTCCCATCGGCCTGATAGTCACCCACACGGAGTCACTCCGGTGCAACGAAGGGACGGATCGGCACTCCTGCGGCCCGCAGCGCGTCCCGCACGGCCAGCGTCATCGTGACGGCGCCTGGCGAGTCGCCGTGGGTGCAGACCGACTGGGCGTGCACCTCTATCTCGGTTCCGTCGCTGGCAGCGATCCTGCCCGTGGTCGCCATCGACACCATCCGGGCGGCCACCTCGGCCGGGTCGGACAACACCGCCCCGGCCTCACGCCTGGACACCAAGGTGCCGTCACGGGTGTAGGCCCGGTCGGCGAAGGCCTCCGTCACCGTCGTCAACCCGGCCGCCGCCGCCTGCCGCAACACCTCGGAACCCGGCAGGCCAAGCAGCGGCAGCAGAGGATCGTAGCGGCGTACCGCATCGACCACCGCAGCCGCATGGTCGGCGTGCGCAACGATCGTGTTGTACAGCGCCCCATGGGGCTTCACGTAGCGCACTGCGCTGCCGGCGGCCCGGGCGATGCCGTCCAGCGCACCGATCTGATAAATGATGTCCGCGGTCAGTTCGTCGACGGACGCATCCAGGAACCGCCGGCCGAAACCCGCCAGATCGCGGTAGGACACCTGGGCGCCGATCACTACGCCGCGGGCGGCCGCTAATTCGCAGGTGCGCAGTAGCCCGACCGGATCGCCGGCATGGAACCCGCAGGCGACATTTGCGCTGGTGACGATGTCGAGCATGGCTTCGTCATCGCCCATGACCCAGGCGCCGAACGATTCACCCAGGTCGGAGTTGAGGTCGATGGTGCCGCCGGCTGCGTTCATGGTGCGTTGATCATCGCGCACCGCACCGTCCTCGGCGCCGCCGCCGCCAGGCAAAGCCGATGGGCGGTCGCTCTCTATGCTGGCGGACGTGATTGCCGGCGACGACCAGGTGCGGCTGACGGCGTTCGTACACGGCCAGGTGCAGGGCGTCGGCTTCCGTTGGTGGACGCGCAGCAGAGCATTGGAACTCGGCCTTGTCGGCAGGGCCGCGAACAAGCAGGACGGCAGGGTGGAAGTGGTGGCCGAGGGATCGCGGGACGCTTGCGAGCGACTGCTGGCGTTGCTGCGGGGCGGACGCACTCCTGGCAGCGTTGCGTTCGTTGGCGAGCGGTACGAGGCGCAGCGCGGCGGTTTCAGCGGTTTCTGGGAAGCTTGAGCTCCCGGACGACGTCAGAGACCACCACCAACCGCCGCCCGCACAGGGTGCTTGTCGGGAACAGCCTCTGGTTCTGCTACCGACGGCAATTGGCGAGGTCCAGCAGGTGCTGTCGGGCAAGAAAACGGCCCGGCGGCGGGTAGCCTTTTGCCGAGCTCCGCTTGCGCGGCGGCGAATCGGGCGGTCGGCGGGAAGGTGTCTGGCACGTGTACCTGGCCTCGCTCACCCTCAAGGGCTTCAAGTCGTTCGCGTCGGCCACTACCTTGCAGTTCGAGCCAGGTATCACGGCGGTTGTCGGCCCGAACGGCTCCGGCAAGTCCAACGTCGTCGATGCCATCGCCTGGGTACTCGGCGAGCAGGGTGCGAAGGCACTGCGCGGCGGCAAAATGGAAGACGTCATCTTCGCCGGCACCGCCGATCGGCCGCCGCTCGGCCGGGCTGAGGTGACGTTGACCATCAACAACGCCGACGGTGCGTTGCCGATCGATTACGCGGAGGTCGCGATCACCCGGCGGATGTTCCGCGACGGTGCCAGCGAATACGAGATCAACGGCTCCAGCTGCCGATTGCTGGACATTCAGGAACTGCTCAGCGACTCCGGCATCGGCCGGGAAATGCACGTGATCGTCGGGCAGGGTCAGCTCGACGCCGTGCTGTCGGCTCGTCCGGAAGATCGTCGGGCCTTCATCGAGGAGGCAGCGGGCGTCCTCAAACACCGCAAGCGCAAGGAAAAGGCGCTGCGCAAGTTGGATGCGATGCAGGTGAACCTGACCCGGCTCGGCGATCTCACTTCAGAGCTGCGGCGGCAGCTGAAGCCGCTGGGTCGGCAGGCCGAGGTGGCGCGCAGAGCCGCCGGCGTGCAGGCGGACCTGCGGGACGCCAGGATGCGGTTGCTGGCCGAGGACTACCTGGCGCTGTCCAGTCAGATCGCCCAGGAATCTGCTGACGAGCGGGCCGCCCTGGAGCACCGGGACGCGGTCCAGCGGGCGTTCGCCGACGCCACCGCCGCTGCCGAGAAGGCCACCGGCGCGCTGGCGGCCGCGAACCCCGCCCTGCAGGCGGCCCAAGACAGCTGGTTCTCGCTGTCGGCGTTGGCTGAGCGCTACCGCGGCACTATCTCTTTGGCCGAGGAACGGATGCGGAACCTGGCGACGCCGGTCGAGGCGGCAGCGCCGGGCAGGGACTCGGTGGACTTGGAAAAGCAGGCGGAGGCCGCCGACGCAGAGCAGGCGACGAAGCAGCAGGCCGTCGAGGCTGCCCGGGCCGAGCTGGCGGTTGCCGTCACCGGTAGGACCGAGGCGGAGCGGACGCTGCACACCACGGAAGCTGCCCTGGTGGCAGCGTCCAGGGCGGTCGCCGACCGCCGCGAGGGTCTGGCCAGGCTGACCGGCCAGGTGAACGCCGCCCGTTCCAGGCTGACCTCCACCGATGACGAAGTGGCCCGACTCGGCGCAGCAGTGACCGGCGCCCGGCAGCGGGCCGCCGCCGCCAGGGTGGAGTTCGAGAAGCTACAGGACTCCGTCGAGGACCTCGACTCGTCCGAGGTCGGCCTCGACGAGACGCACCTGGCCGCGGAAAGCGCCGCGATCGCCGCCCAGGTCAGGGTCAACGAACTCACCGATGCGTTGCGGGAGGCCGGCAGCCGGCAGACCGGACTGCGCGCACGGGTGGATGCGTTGGCGACCGGACTGGACCGACGGGACGGCGCCGGCTGCCTACTCGCTGCCGACCTGCCCGGTGTGCTCGGGTCGTTGGCAACGCTGGTCGACGTGACATCGGGGCACGAAGCTGCGATCGCGGCTGCGCTGGGCGCGATGGCCGATGCCGTTGCGGTGCAAGGAGTATCCAACGCCGCGGCAGCGCTCGAGCACCTGCGCAGCAGTGACGGTGGCCGCGCCGGCATGGTGATCGGGGGCGCCACTGTGTCCACAGACAGGGCGAGCTGGCCGACGGTCCCGGCAGCCACCGGCGCGGTGTGGGCGATCGATCAGCTGCGGGTGCCGGACGCGCTGCAGGCAGGGGTACTGCGGGCGATGGACCGTGTCGCCATCGTGGCGGACCTGGATGCCGCCCGGCAGCTGGTGGCCGCCGAACCGTCCGTGCGGGCGGTGACCGCCGACGGCGACCTGCTCGGCGCCGACTGGGCAAGTGGCGGCAGCGTCGGCAAGCGGTCGGTGATCGAGATCCAGGCTGCCGTCGACGAGGGTGAAGCGGCACTCGCGGCCGTCACCTCCACTATCACCGAGCTGGAAGCAGCCTCGGCGGGCGCCAGGGCCGAGGCCGAGTCGCTGGCGGAAGCGGCCGACACCGCGCTCAGCGCCCTGCACGACTCTGATGCCAGGCTCTCCGCCGTTGCCGAACAGCTGGGCCGGCTCGGCGAGGCAGCCAGGGCGGCTGCCGCCGAATCCAATCGGCTGGAGCGGCAGCGGGACGCGGCTGAGTCCGGCCGCGAAGCCCACCGGGCGGCGTTGGCAGACCTGGAAACACGACTGTGCGTCGTCACCGAGGAGGCAACCGACAGCTCCGCGGACGTTGACCCGGCCGCCCGCGACCTGGCCGCGGATGCCACAGCGCTGGCCAGGCAGTCGGAGGTGGAGGCCAGGCTCGGGTTGCGCACCGCCGAGGAGCGGGCAAGGGCCGGATCGGGCACGGCCGAGGGGCTGCGCAGGGCGGCACGTCAGGAGCGTGAAGCCAGGGCCCGAGCCGAGGCAGCCGTCCGCCGGCGGGCGGCCGGTGCCTCGGTCGCCGCCAGAGTTGTCGAACTCGGTAGCCGCGCCGCCGCGAAGCTGGCTACCTCGCTGCTGGCGGCGGCAGCCGCTCGGGAGCAGGCGCAACGGGAGCGCGGACTGGCCGAGGCGGCGGTATCCAGCACCAGGGCGGCCGTCGCCGAGCTGCAGGTGCAGTGGGACCGGCTCACCGACACCGTGCATCGAGACGAGGTGCTGCGGGCTCAGCAGACGCTGCGGCACCAGCAACTGCTGGAGCGGATCGCTGGCGAGTTCGCCCTCTCGCCCGACGACCTGGTGGCCGAGTTCGGACCCGACGTGCCCGTCCCGCCCACCGCCCTGGAAGTGCTCGAGTACGAGACGGCAAGAGACGGCGGCGAACAGGTCTCTGCACCGCAGCCGATGCCCTACGACCGGGAGTCGCAGGAGCGCCGCGCGAAACGCGCCGAGAAGGACCTGGCGCTGCTCGGCAAGGTGAACCCGTTGGCGCTGGAGGAGTTTGCGGCGCTGGAGGAGCGGCACGCGTTCCTCTCCACTCAGCTGGAAGACCTCAAGGACACCAGGCGGGATCTGTTGACCGTCATCAAGGAGGTCGACGGGAAGATCCTCGAGGTGTTCACCAGCGCCTTCCACGATGTGGCCAGAGAGTTCGTCACCGTCTTCGCCAGCCTGTTTCCCGGTGGCGAGGGGGAACTGCTGCTGACCGATCCGGACGACATGTTGGCCACCGGTATCGAGGTTCATGCCAGGCCGCCGGGCAAGAAGGTCAAACGGTTATCGCTGCTGTCCGGTGGCGAGCGATCGCTGACGGCGGTGGCCATGCTGGTAGCCATTTTCCGGGCCAGGCCGAGCCCGTTCTACGTGCTGGACGAGGTGGAAGCGGCCCTGGATGAGGTGAACTTGGCCAGGCTGGTCGGCCTGCTCGCCGAATTGCGCGATTCCTCGCAGCTGATCCTCGTCACCCACCAGAAATTCACCATGGAGTCGGCGGATGCGCTGTACGGCGTCTCCATGCGCGGCGACGGCATCAGCCAGGTGGTCAGCCAGCGGATCCGCCGCCCCGACCAACCCGCCGGCGACCCGGTCTCCTGTGCCGCGGGCGCTGGAGCCGGCTGAGCAACGTCGGTCGGGCGGTCTCGCGAATTCGAAGCCGGCCGCCAGTCGTCGTAACTTCTCGACACCTCTATGCTGATGGGCGGTACTTTTTCCGGCCGCCGCAATCGATCAGGCGGCGCACATCGTGGCCCCGTCACTGGACCCGACCGGAACGCCGGCCAGCCTGTCCAAGCCGATGGTCACCGGCATCCTGCGCAACCAATTGCACTACCAGGGAGTGGTGATCACCGACGCGCTGAAGGGGGGCACTCGCCGGTTACAGCGACGCCCAGATTGCCGTGATGGCGGTGCAGGCCGGGGACGATCAGCTGCTGATGCCAACGGACCTGCGCGCCTGTATCGGCGCGGTGAAGGCCGCGGTGGCGTCCGGCGGGATCAGCACCGCGCGGATCGATGCGTCGGTGACACGCATCCTGCAGTTCAAGTCCAAGCTGGGCCTGTTCCGCTCGTCGCAGGTGGATGCCGCGAAGGCGGCCGGCGACGTCGGCACCGACAGCCAGAGCAAGGCAATTGACGCCGCGGCGGACCGCTCCATCACCTTGCTGCGCAACGCCGACAACGTGCTACCACTGACCCCGAACTCGGGCGAGAATGTGCTGGTGACCGGCTGGGGATCAGGCGGTACCACCAACATGACGGCGCGGGTGTCCGGCCACGGGGTGGCAGCGACCAGGCTCTACACCGGTGGGGCGCCCAGCCAGGCGCTCATCGATGCCGCCGTGGCAGCGGCGAAGCAGAACGACGTGACGATCGCATTGAGTTACAACTCCTGGAGTGACCCTGGCCAGATCGCCTTGATCAACGCGCTGCAGGCGACCGGCAAACCGGTGGTGGTGCTGGCAACCGGCGCGCCGTACGAGCTGGGCCAGCTGCCCACCGTGACGACATTCGTTGCTGCCTACGGCTACCAGCCGACGTCCCTGCGGGCAGCCGCGAACGTCATCTTCGGTGCCCAGCCGCGCGGGCATCTGCCCGTCACCATCAAGGCTGCTGACGGGTCGGTCGTGGCGGCCTTCGGCTCTGGTATGAGCTACCGGCACTGACCCCACGTCCCCACACGTCACCCACCAGGTAGCGGAACCTTGTCGGGACACGCCGGAAAGACGTGGTGTGTCGTGACAGCTTCCCGCTACCTGGGTGGTGGGGGTCGCTCACGGAGTGGCTAAATGTCGTAGTAAAGGGCGAACTCGTAAGGGTGCGGGCGCAGCCGGATCGGGTCGATCTCCTGCTCCCGCTTGAAGGTGATCCAGGTTTCGATGAGGTCGGGGGTGAACACTCCGCCCTCCAG
>JALYXB010000065.1 GCA_030947305.1 Actinomycetota bacterium
GAAGTACAGGCTGCGTACTTCCGGCCGCCGCCGGATGCGCTCCGCGAAATCCATCAAGTGGTCCCGGGATCCCGCCTGAACCCGCACAGCGATCATCGCCTGCAGAGGTAGTCCGACCGCCGCCGGATCGATGTCGGCGTGTACCCCACGGATCACCCCCGACTCGCGCAAGGCCCTGACCCTGGTCAGGCAGGTGGATGCGGCGATCCCGACCTGCTCGGCCAGTGCATTGTTCGCGATCCGGCCGTCTGCCGCCAACACCGCGAGGATCGCGCGGTCGGTGGCGTCGAGCGGCTGGCCGCCGGCATCAACGGCCCTCCCAGCGGCCGACGATGCCCGAACATCCTTCGATCGGACTGACTTCGAGCGGCCGTGCTCCGAATCTTTCATCGACATTGATCGATCGTACTGAATCTTCTCCGCAAAACTTGGTCTGGAGCGTCACAAACTTCATACTTGTCCCGAGACTCCGTCGATCGCGGCGGATCACCCAGCACCCGCAGAGCAAAGGGAAAAGGCATGCGCATCGGCGTCCCCAGCGAAGTCAAAAACCACGAGTACCGGGTCGCTCTCACCCCGGCGGGGGCTCATCAACTGATCGCGGCCGGGCACAGCGTCCTTGTGCAAGCAGGCGCCGGCGCCGGTTCGCTGATCACCGACCTGGAGTATGCCGCTACCGGTGCGACGATCGTCAGCGGCTCCGACGCGGCGGACAAGGTCTGGGCGGACGCCGACCTGATCATCAAGGTGAAGGAACCTATCGCTGCCGAATACCACCGGCTGCGCAAGGACGTGCTGCTGTTTACCTACCTGCACCTGGCTGCCGATAGACCACTGACCGACCAGCTGCTGGCCTCCGGGGTCACCGCGATCGCCTACGAGACCGTGCAGCTGCCCGATCGTTCGCTGCCGCTGCTGGCGCCGATGAGTGAGATCGCCGGGCGGTTGGCCCCGCAGGTAGGCGCCTACTCATTGATGCGTAACGAGGGCGGCCGCGGGGTACTGCTCGGCGGCGTCGCGGGCGTGACGAATGCCAAGGTGGTCGTCCTCGGCGGCGGTGTCTCCGGCATGCACGCCGCCGCGATCGCGCTGGGCATGCGCGCCGAGGTCAGCATCCTTGACCTGTCCATCCCCACCCTGCGGCGGCTCGACTCCCACTTCTCCGGCGCAGTCAAAACCCTTGCCTCAACAGCGTTTTCGATCGCCGAACAGGTGACGCAGGCGGATCTGGTGATCGGCGCCGTGCTGATCCCGGGGGCCAAGGCACCGAAGCTGATCAGTAATGCCCTGGTGGCCGAGATGAAGCCGGGTTCGGTGCTGGTCGACATTGCCGTCGACCAGGGGGGTTGCTTCGAAGACACCAGGCCGACGACCCACGCCGACCCCACCTTCACCGTGCACCACTCGGTGTTCTACTGCGTCGCCAACATGCCGGGCGCCGTGCCGCGCACCTCCACCTTCGCCTTGACCAACGCCACCCTGCCCTACATCACCGCGCTGGCGAACCACGGCTGGCGCGAAGCCCTGTCCACCGATCCTGCCCTTGGTGCCGGTCTGCATTCCTACGCCGGGCACCTCACCAACCAAGCCGTCGGCGCCGCGCACGGCATCGCCACCGTCACCCCGGACTCGGTGTTCCGCGACTGACTGACATCGCCGCCGACGCCCTCTTCGCGCTGGCAGCGGCCTTGCTGAGATCTCATCCGCGTGCGAACATTTGTTCGTGTTCCATTCACAACCTGCGGCGACAATCTTGCATGCAGATCTTGATGCGTTCTACGCATCGGTCGAGCAGCGAGACGATCCGCGGCTGCGCGGCCGGCCGGTGATTGTCGGCGGCGGGGTGGTGCTGGCGGCCAGCTATGAGGCGAAGGCCTGCGGGGTGCGCACAGCGATGGGCGGCCGGCAGGCGCTGGCTTTGTGCAGGGATGCCGTCGTGGTGCAGCCGCACTTCTCCACCTACGTGCAGGCCAGCAAGGCGGTGTTCGCGATCTTCCACGACACCACCCCGTTGGTCGAAGGGCTGTCAATCGACGAGGCGTTCCTGGACGTCGGCGGTCTCGGTCGAGTGTCCGGCTCGCCACTGCAGATCGCCGAACGTTTGCGCCGCCGGGTGTCCGACGAGGTCGGGTTGCCGATTTCGGTCGGCGTGGCGCGCACCAAATTCCTGGCCAAGGTCGCTTCCGCCGTCAGCAAGCCGGACGGCCTGCTGCTGGTTCCGCCCGATGCCGAGCGCGAGTTCCTGCACCCACTGCCCGTCGAACGACTCTGGGGCGTCGGCAGGGTGACCACCGCCAAGCTGCACGCGCTCGGGCTGCGCACGGTGGCCGACGTTGCTACCACAGACGAGCCATCGCTGGTCTCACTGCTCGGTCCCTACGCCGGCCGGCATCTGTCAGCGCTGGCCCACTTTTCCGACCCGCGGCGGGTGGAGACCGGCCGGCGACGGCGATCCATCGGTGCCCAGCGCGCACTGGGCCGCGGCCGACACTCCCCCACCGACCTCGATGCAGCCTTGCTGACGCTCACCGACAGGGTCGCCCGCCGGATGCGGACCGCCGACCGGACCGGCCGAACGGTGGTGCTGCGGCTGCGATTCGACGACTTCGGCAGAGCCACCAGATCGCACACCTTGTGGCGGGCAACGGCTGCCACCGGGGAGATCCTCGCTGCCTGCCGCGACCTGCTCAGCGCGGCCATGCCGCTGGTCGCCGAGCGCGGCATCACCCTGATCGGCATTTCGGTGACGGGGTTCGACAACGCCGACCAGCCGGAGTTGCCCTTCGACGAGCTGCGCAGGTCGGGCCTGGACGCGGCGATGGACAGCATCAGGGAGAAGTTCGGCGGCAGCTCCGTCACCAGGGCCGTCCTGCTCGGCCGCGACCCCGGAATCTCTGTCCCGCGTCTGCCCGACTAACTCCGGAGCGAGCCGCCACGCCAGATCCTGCCCGGTGAAGATCGCTGCCCAGCGACGATCCTGCACAGGTACGTTGACGCCATGGCCAGCGGCACAGCGGTCGAACTTGAGGTCGGCGACCATGTCGTACGACTGTCGTCACCGGAGCGGGTGTATTTCCCGGAAACCGGCGCCAGCAAACTGGATCTCGCGCGTTATTACCTGTCCGTCGGCC
Organism: Actinomycetota bacterium; assembly: GCA_030947305.1. Classification (GTDB taxonomy): domain Bacteria; phylum Actinomycetota; class Actinomycetes; order Mycobacteriales; family Nakamurellaceae; genus Nakamurella. The sequence goes on from JALYXB010000065.1 coordinate 3,132, forward strand.
CGGGCATCGTCAACGCGCTGCGCGAGCGCCCGTGCATGATGCACCGGTTCCCGACCGGATTGGCCGGCGACAAAGTGCACCAGAAGCGGGTGCCCAGCGGCGCGCCACCATGGCTGGAAACCGTCCGTGTGCATTTCCCGCGGTACAACCGCAACGCCGACGAACTGTGCGTCACCAAACTGGCCGACGTGATCTGGGCCGTGCAGATGTCCACCGTCGAGTTTCACCCGTGGAACAGCCGGCGCGCCGACACCGAGAAGCCGGACGAGTGGCGCATCGATCTTGATCCCGGACCGGACTGCAGCTTCGACCGGGTACGCACGGTCGCGCTGGTCGTGCATGATCTGCTCGACGAGCTGGGCGCCGTCGGCTGGCCGAAAACCAGTGGCGGAGCGGGCATGCACGTGTACGTCCGGATCGAGCCGCACTGGGGGTTCACCGACGTTCGGCGAGCGGCGTTGGCATTCGCCAGGGAGGTCGAACGGCGAGCGCCCGACGAGGTGACGACCAGCTGGTGGCGCCGGGACAGGGACCCGGCGCAGCTGTTCGTGGACTACAACCAGAACGCCCGCGACCACACCATCGCATCGGCCTACTCGGTGCGCGGGGTGCCCGACGCCAGGGTGTCAACACCGATCCGCTGGGACGAGGTCGAGGCGGTGGATCCACGCGACTTCACCATCGCCACCGTCCCTGCCAGGTTCGCCGAACTCGGCGACCTGCATGCTGGCATCGACGCGGCGGTGTTCTCGCTGGATCCCCTGTTGGAGTGGGCCGATCGCGACCTGCGGGACGGCACTGCCGACCCCACCGACCTGTCGGAACCGGACGCCCGGTGACGGATCAACGCGCCCGAACGGTGACCGATCAACTCGCCCGGACGGTGCTGTCCACCCTGCCAAGCGGGTACACCATAGCCAGTGCCCTCGAAGTGGACATCCCCGCTATTGTGGCGATGCTCAGCGACGACCTGGTCTCCGGCGGCCGGGAGGTGGGCCCGTCAGATCCGTTGTACCGTCAGGCTTTTGCCGATATCGAGACAGACCCCCGGCAGTTGTTGGTGGTGCTGCTGGATTTCTCCGGTGAGGTGGTCGGCACCCTGCAGCTGACGTTCATTCCAGGACTGTCCAGGGCCGGCGCCACCCGCGCCGTGGTCGAGGCGGTGCGGGTGTCGTCGCCGCATCGGGGCAGCGGGCTGGGTTCGGCGTTGATCCGGTGGGCGATCGGCTACAGCCGCCAACACGGTGCGGCGTTGATCCAGCTGACCACCGACAAGCGTCGCACCGATGCCCACCGGTTCTATCGGAAGCTGGGTTTCGAAGACTCCCACGTCGGCATGAAACTGCTTCTCCAGCAACACCAACCGCCGACGGCTTAGTTGCCGAGGATCGCCACCTCCGGCTCGTCGAGCTTCGCCGGACCGGCGCCGACGCTGATCGCCAGGCTGGGCGCCGGCGGCCCGTCGGCGAAGGTCGCGAAATTCCCGGGGTCAGATCGCTTGCGTCAGATTGACCGAGTTGCCATCGGGATCCTTGATGTGCGCCACCCGCTGTCCCCACGGCATGTCGTTCGGTGGCCCGAGAACCCGACCACCCGCTGCCTGCACCGACTCCAACAGCGTGTCCACATCGTCCACCTCGATGCTGAGCAACATTCGCTGAACAGCGTTGAGGTCCACCTTGTCGTCGGACACCAGACCCATGGCGCCGTCGCCCAGCTGCAGCCCGACGTAGAAAATCTGCCCTTCCGGCGGCACCCTGAATGACTGCGTTGCGCCGAACAGCGACTGGTAGAAGGCCAGCAGTCGGTCG
>JALYXB010000066.1 GCA_030947305.1 Actinomycetota bacterium
CTGCGGCCCGCAGGGCCGCACCGATCGCGTCGCCGTCCGGTACCAACGTCGGGTGCACGGTGAAACCCTTGCCCCGCAACCACTCCACGATCAGCGGGCCGGTCTTGTCCTCATACACCCCGGTGGCAGCCCTGGTGGAGGCAATGATCACCGCGGCCCTGCGACCCGTCGTCATCGGTCCACCGGTCTGGTCCAGGAGCCGGTCTTGCCACCGGTCTTGGTCTCCAGCCGGATCGCGTCGATGGCGGCGGCCGGGTCGACGGCCTTGATCATGTCGTGAACGGTGAGCCCCGCGACGGCGACCGCCGTCAGTGCCTCCATCTCGACCCCGGTGCGGTCGGTGGTGCGGACGGTGGCCGTAATCGTCAGCGAATCGTGTTGCGGTACCAGGTCTATCGTCACCCCGGACAGCGAGATGGGATGGCAGAGCGGGATCAGGTCGGGGGTCCGCTTGGCAGCCATGATGCCGGCGATCCGGGCCGCGGCCAATGCGTCACCCTTCGGCAGGCCACCGGCCGTGATCAAGCCGACCACCTCGCTGGTGGTGCGCACCACCCCGGTTGCCACCGCCTGCCGGGCCGAGACGTTCTTGTCGCTGACATCCACCATCCTGGCCGAGCCTGCGGCATCCTGATGGGACAGCCCTGCCATTTCAGCTGGTCACTTCGGTCGAGTACAGGGCCGATTCCTTGGCCCCGCCGCCGGTTTTCGGGCCGGCACCGGCGGCCGTCACAATCGCCTTCGCCACCGCGGGTGTCACCTTCTCGTCGAACACACTCGGCACGATGTAGGAGGAGTTGAGCTGGTCGGGCGCGACAACGTCGGCGAGTGCTTCGGCGGCGGCCAGCAGCATGCCGTCGGTGATCTGCCGCGCCTGTGCGTCCAGCAGCCCGCGGAAGACTCCCGGAAAGGCCAGCACATTGTTGATCTGATTGGGGTAGTCGGACCTGCCGGTGGCGACGATGGCCGCATGCTGTTGCGCCTCCAACGGATCGATCTCAGGATCCGGGTTGGCCAGCGCGAAGACAATGGCCTTGTCCCGCATGGCAGCCACGTCCTGTCCGTGCAGAATGTTAGGGGCGGAAACGCCGATGAAGACGTCGGCGTCGACGACAGCATCGGCCAGCGTTCCGGTGATCCCGTCGGCGTTGGTGCAATGCGCGATGTCGTACATGTTCGGGTCCATGTCAGCCCGCTCGCTATTGACGATCCCGCTGATGTCGACGGCGACGATGTCTGACGGCTTGTTGTGCAACAACAATCGGATGATGGCGCTGCCGGCCGCGCCCACTCCGGACACCACGATCCGGCAGTCGGCGATGTTCTTGCCCACCACCCGCAGCGCGTTTCGTAGTGCAGCGACCACCACGATAGCCGTGCCGTGCTGATCGTCATGGAACACCGGGATGTCCAGCAGCTCGCGCAGCCGGGCCTCGATCTCGAAGCAGCGCGGCGCGGCGATGTCCTCCAGGTTGATGCCGGCGTACACCGGAGCGATCAGCTGGACGGTCCGGATGATCTCTTCGGTGTCGGTGGTGTCAAGACACACCGGCCAGGCGTCGACGCCGGCGAACTTCTTGAAAAGCGCGGCCTTTCCTTCCATCACCGGCAACGCGGCGGCCGGCCCGATATTGCCAAGCCCGAGCACCGCCGTGCCGTCCGTCACCACCGCGATGGTGTTGCGTTTGATGGTGAGCCGGCGGGCGTCGGCCGGGTTCTTGTAGATCGCCATGCAGACCCGGGCGACACCGGGCGTGTAGGCCCTGGACAAGTCGTCCCTGGTCCGCAGTGGAACCTTGCTGGTGACCTCGATCTTGCCGCCGAGATGAACCAGGAAGGTGCGGTCGGAAACCTTGCGCACCTCGGCCCCGTCGAGCGCATCGACGGCGGCGGTGATCGCGTCGGCATGATCTTGCGACTGGGCATTGCAGGAGATATCGACGACCATCTGGCCGGCCGCCGACTCGACAACGTCGAACCCGGTGATCACCCCACCGGCCAGCCCGACAGCGGTGGTGATGTCGCCGGCCGATGTCGCCGACGGCGGGGCCGATACCCGCATGGTGATGGAATAACCGGGGCCAGGAACCGCCATGCGGCCACACCCTTCTCGCAGACAGTGCTGCGGACGCGTCGGTCGGTCCGCAGCAGCGAGCCTATTCCGTCGTGTCCTGATCCCCGCCATCCGCCAGGTCCCCGCACTCGACGGCGGTGGCAGCATGCCCGCTCAGGTAGCTGCCGGCTCCGGCGTCCGGAGTGGTCAACGAGGCGAGCACGCCGGCACGGTGATCGCGACCGATCAACACTGGGTGGCCGGGCCGACCGTCGAACACTGCCCTGGCCAGCGCCCCGTGCGGCTCGATGCCGGCGGCGGCCAACACCCTGGCGGCCACCGCCCTGGTGACGTCAGGCAGGTCCACCAGGGTGACCAGGACGGCATCAACGTCGTCGGCGACCGCGGACAGACCGGCCCGCAGGCTGGACGCCATTCCGCTGGTGTGACGGGGATTACGCACCACGGTGACGTCGGCCGGCAGCAGCGCCGCCACCTCGTCGCCGTCGGCACCGACGACCACGATCCTTGGATCGCAGCCGGCCAACACCTGAAGGGCCGTCAGGACCCACGGCCCTCCGCCGCTGTCAGCGAGAGCCTTCGGCATGCCGAACCGGCGGCCAGCGCCCGCCGCCAGCAATAGCCCGGCGATCCGGCTCATCGGCTCAGCGGTTGATGACGGTATTCGGGTGCTGGTAAGGCAACTCGGCGGGATCCCGCGGGAACTCCACATCGCCGAACGGCGACAGCGCCCCCTGCCGGTCCGCGGTGAACTCGCTCATCACATGCTCACCCGGCGGCAGATCCGGCCACGTCGGGTCGGTGCCCTTGCTCCGCTTGTCGGCACCGCTGTTATTCGGCACGCCGCCTCCATCGTCTGCTGGTCACCCACGTCGATCCTGCTGAGGGTATCGCGAGGGCGGACGCCGGCGGGCATCCCCGCGCTGCCGATACCGTGGACAGTGATGCCTTCCGCGCCTTCCGTCCTCGACTGGCTGCGAACTCGCAGCGACGAGCAGCTGCTCGCGCTGTTGCGCGCCCGGCCGGATCTGACGGTGCCTGCCCCCAGCGATCTCGAGGTGCTCGGCCGGCGGTTGGATAACCCCACCTCGGTGCATCGGGCGATGGAGGGACTGGACGCCTTCGGTATCGCCGTGCTGACGGCGCTGGCGTTGGCCCTTGGCAACCTGGGGCCGGTGCCGGTGCCGGCCGTCGCTGCCCTGATGGGTCCGGACGCCGAGCAGGCTGCGATCGACACAGCGCTGCGGGAGCTGGAGGCCCTGGCGCTGGTCAGGGCCAGCGAGGGGGGTTTGATGACGCCCGGGTCCGTGGTCACCGTCCTCGGCCCTTACCCCGCCGGGCTCGGACCAGCCAGCGGGGTGTCGGTCGGCGATGTTCGTGCGGCGCTGGCCAAGCTCGACAACCAATCGCGCGGCGTGCTGGACATGCTCAACCGCACCTCTCCGCGCGGGATCTGCCCGCCGGAGGCTCCGGCCGCCCGGCTGGTCGCCGGCCTGGTAAGGGCCGGCCTGCTCACCAGGGTGGATGCCGTTACCGTCCAGCTGCCGCTGGAAGTCGGACGAGTCCTGCGTGGCGACCGCCCGCTCGGTCCCATCCCGCGTCCGCCCGCGCTGCCGACCAAGAAGGGCAACGTCCACCGGGTCGACAGCACCGCTGCTGGTCAGGCCCTGGCCTCGCTGCAGCTGCTGACCAGGCTGATCGGTGAACTGGGCGCCCGGCCCATCCCCTCGTTGAAGTCCGGCGGCATCGGCATCCGCGACCTGCGCAGGCTGGCCAAGGAGCTGGGGGTGCAGGAGCACAGGGTGGCGCTCGGGCTGGAGTTGCTGGCCGCCGGCGGGTTGATCACCACCGCCGAGAACCGCAGCCGCGGCACCGCCCCCAGCTGGCAGCCGACGACGCTCGCCGACGAATTCCTGACCGGTACCGACCAGGCGGCCTGGGCCCAGATAGCCGGCATCTGGCTGGATCTGCGACGGGATCCGGCCCGCGCCGGCGGTCACGACGAGACCGCCAAGGTGATGAACGTGTTGGCTGCGGAGTTGTCCTGGACCAGGGGACCCGCCGACCGCAGGTTCATTTTGCGGGCGCTGGCGGAGCTGCCGGCGGGCGCCGGACTCAGCGGCGACCAGCTGGCCGGCTACCTGGCCTGGCGGGCACCGATGCGCTCGGAGCTGCGCCGGGCCGCCCTGCAGCATTCCACCGTCACCGAGGGCACCTGGTTGGGCGTGATCGCCTTCGACGCGATCACCAGCGCCGGCCGGGCCGTGTTGGCCGGCGATGGTGTGGCCGCGACCGCGGCCATGGCGGCGGCACTGCCGGCGCCGGTCGACAAGGTGCTGGTGCAGGCCGACTTGACGGTGGTGGCACCCGGCCGGCTCGATCCGTTGCTAGCGGCCAGGCTCGAGCAGGTGGCAACGGTGGAATCCAGTGGCAGCGCGACCGTGTACCGGGTGACGCCGCAGAGCATTCGCGGCGCGCTCGATGCCGGCCAGTCGTCGGCCGACCTGCATGCGTTGTTCGACGAACACTCGACCACCGGCGTGCCGCAGGCGCTCAGCTATCTCATCGACGACACCGCTCGCCGGCATGGCGTACTACGGATCGGCGGCGTCAGCAGCTATCTGCGCAGCGACGACCCGGCGCTGGTGGCCCAAGCCGTGACCGCCGCGACGGCTGCCGGCTTCGTGCTGCGGCGGATCGCGCCGACCGTGGCCATCGCATCGGCGCAGCTGCCCGACCTGGTGGAAGCGTTGGCGGCTGCCGGGATCGCGGTGACCGCGGAGGACGCCGGTGGCGGCGTACTGGACCTGCGGCCAAAGCAGTGGCGCAGCAGGCCGAGCATCGGTCTGCACCAGCGGTGGCGGGAGCCATCGGTGCCGTCCGACGACCAACTCACCGCACTGGCGACCCGAATGCGCGGTGCTGACGCCGCCAGGAGATCGGGGCAGCGGAACCAGCAGACCTCGAACGAGGCGGTGTCGATTCTTCGGGATGCGGTGGCACGCCGGGAGTCCGCGTGGATCGGCTACGTGGACCCCGACGGCACCACCACCCGCCGGATGATCGAGCCCGTGGTGGTTTCCGGCGGTATGGTGGTCGCTTATGACCGGATCCGGGGATCGATGAGAACCTTTGCGCTGCACCGGATCACCGATGTGACGATCGACCCGGACAGCCCGCCGACCATGGCGCCGCGAGCCCACGCCGAGAACCGTTTTCCGGCCGAGGACCTCGACATCTGACCCGGCCGCCGGCCGCAGCTGGCCCGGACCAGTGCGAGCCCGCAACAGATCTGGTCGTTGCGCCGGTTCAGTTACCGGCGAACGGACCCACGTCGGCAATGGTGATGACAGCCTCGCCAGCATCATCGCTGGCCGCCAGGTCGACATCGGCGGTGATGCCCCAGTCGCGGTCGCCGTCCGGGTCATCGTAGACCTGCCTCGCCCGCCAGTGGCCCTGCTGTTTGCTGATGGTCACCATGGCAGTAGCGCGGGCATCGGCGCCGATTCCGAGCCGATCGTAGGTATCGAAGTAGTCATCCATCGTCTCGGCCCACCTGGCGGCTGTCCAGCCAGCTCCGGAATCCAACTCTCCCAACGTTTCCCAGGCTTCCCTGGCGGCCAATTCGACCCGACGGAACAGCGCATTGCGGACCAGCACGGCGAAGCCACGCTCGTTGCCGGTGATGCCTCTGGACGCCGTCGGCGGCCGGAGCTGGCCGTTCACCACCTCGGCGTCGTCCGGATGTGAGAGCGCTTCCCACTCGTCCAGCAGGCTGGAGTCGATGCCACGCACCAGCTCGCCGAGCCAGGAGATCAAATCCTCCAGCTCATCGGTGCGGGCGGCGGCAGGCACCGTGCGACGCATGGTCCGATAGGCGTCGGCGAGGTAGCGCAACAGCACACCTTCGGATCTGGCAAGGCCGTAGAACGAGATGTACTCGTTGAACGTCATCGCCCTGGTGTACAGATCACGGACGACGGATTTGGGTTCCGGCGCAAACTCGGCGACCCACGGATGCCCGCGACGATAGGAGTCGTAGGCCACCTCGATGATGTCGGCAAGTGGTCTGGGATGGTCGACCTCATCGAGCAATTCCATCCGCTCCTGATACTCGATGCCGTCCGCCTTCATCGCCGCCACCGCTTCGCCGCGCGCGTGAAAGCGTTGCGCCGCAAGGACAGCGGTAGGTCCGTCGAGAGTGGCTTCGAACAGCGACACCACATCAAGCGGGTAATCGGGGCTCTCGACGTCCAGGATGCCGATCGCCGCCAGCGCCAGCGGGGACAGCGGTTGATCCAGCGCGAAGTCTGCCGGTAGGTCGAGGGTCAGCACGAAGCGGCGACCGAACTCGTCCACCTCGTCGAGCCGCTGCACCACCCCTGCCGAGATCAGTCCCTTGCCGATCGCGATGGCCCGCAGCAAATGTGTGCGCTGACGCTCACGCGGCTCGTGCGATTCCTCGATCAGCCGGCGGATTGCCGCCACCGCGTCGCCAGGCCTGGCCAGCAGGCCGAGGACAACGGCGTGGCTGATCTGCAGGTGGGAACGGAGCGGCTCAGGCGGCGCCGCGACCAATCGTTCGAAGGTCTTGTCCGACCAGTTGATGAAGCCCTCCGGCGGCTTGCGGCGCACCACTTTTCGTCGCTTGGCCACATCGTCGCCGGCCCTGGCCAGCAGCCTCGCATTTTCGATCTCGTGCTCGGGGGCGAGCACCAATGCATCGCCTGAGGTGTCGTAGCCGGCGCGGCCCGCCCGGCCGGCGATCTGATGGAACTCCCGCGCCGACAGTAGCCTGCTGCGCCGGCCGTCGTACTTGGACAGCCCGGTGAACAACACCGTCCTGATCGGCACGTTGATGCCGACGCCGAGGGTATCGGTGCCGCAGATCACCTTGAGCAGGCCGGACTGCGCCAGCCGTTCCACCAGCCGACGGTACTTCGGCAGCATGCCGGCGTGGTGCACCCCGATGCCATGTCGCACCAGCCGGGACAGCGTCTTTCCGAAGCCGGACGAGAAGCGGAAACCGCCGATAAGGTCCGCGATCTCGTCGCGATCCGCCCTGCTGGCCACCGTGATGCTGGACAGCGCCTGGGCCCGCTCAAGGGCCGCCGCCTGGGTGAAGTGCACGATATAGACCGGCGCCTTGTGAGTTTGAAGCAGCTCGATCAGCAGCTCCTGCAACGGTTCTGTCACATAGGAGAAGAACAGCGGAATCGGACGCTCGACGCGGTCCAGCACCGCCACCGGCCGCCCGGTGCGGCTACCAAGGTCGTCGGCGAAGAAACTGACATCTCCCAGAGTTGCCGACATCAGCACGAACTGGGTCTGCGGCAGTTCCAGCAGTGGTACCTGCCAGGCCCAACCCCGTTGCGGGTCACCGTAGTAGTGGAACTCGTCCATCACTGCGACGCCAACGACGTTCTGCGCGACGTCGCCGCCCTGCCGCAGCGCCACGCCGGCCAGAATCTCTGCGGTACAACAGATGATCGGCGCCTGTGGGTTCACCGACGAATCGCCGGTGATCATCCCGACGTTGTCGGTGCCGAAGACGGCCACCAACTCGAAGAACCGCTCACTGACCAGTGCCTTGATCGGTGCGGTGTAATAGCCGCGTCGGCCGGTGGCCAGCGCAGTGAACAGCGCTGCGGTGCCGATCAGAGTCTTTCCGGACCCTGTCGGCGTCCCGGCTATCACGTGGGCGCCGGCCACAATCTCCAGCAGGGCCTCTTCCTGATGCGAATACAGCGGCCGACCCGAGTCGGCGGCCCATTCGGCGAAGATATCGAGCAGGTCGTCCGGCGAGACGGAGTCGCCGGACAGCCGCTCGGTCAGGCGACCCGCCGCCCTCCCTGAGTTCAGCTCTTTGCCCGGGTGAGGCAGTACAGGTAGTTCCGCTTCGGCAACGACAAGCCCTGACTGCCGGCCGGGCACTTGGATACATCTGAGCTGGTGTTGTCGACCTTCATAACCTTGAGGGAGGTGTCGGTGGCGGCAGTGCAGTCATCCCGCTCGAAATTGTCCTTGTTGGAGGTGCCCTCGGTCTTCAGGCATTCGCCGACAGTCCAGTTGGGACGAAGACACACCGTCTTGTCGTTGCCCTGCTCGGAATACGAAGCTTCGCCACCTAGATTCGCATTGCCACCCTGGTCGCACGCCGCCTTGCCGCCGACCTCTGTCACCACGTAGGCGGCGTTCGGGTCGCCGCAGCCGATCTGGTTCGTCTTGGCGTTGTCGACGCTGGCGTCGGTCACCTGGATGCAGTCGCCGACCGACGCGTTGGAGGTGGCGCTGTTCTTGGATTTGATGACGAAGAACGCCACCACTGCGATCGCCACCACGGCAAGCACTGCGATGTAGATGTTCCGTTGCTTGGCCTTGGCCCTGGTGCCGCTCGGATCGAGCGGCGCCATCCCCGGCTGACCGAACTGACCAGCACCGCCCGGCTGCTGGTGGGCATCCGGCTGGTAGCCGCCACCCGGCTGCTGGTAGGCGCCAGGGTTGCTCAACGACGGCGCCTGCGCGCTCGGGTCGTACGGTGGTGGGCTGGTCGGATCCTGCGGACCCTGCGGTGTCGTCATCAATCCTCCGGGACCGTTGCTCATGGTGATTCGACGTCCAGACCCTGCTGTTCGGTTGCACGTCCGTCCGCGCAAGACCTTATCGAATCCGCCTCAACCGCACGGCCGAACGCACACATCGGACAGTGCTGCGGTTCGCCGGCAGTCGGTACGGCCGACGGGAATGTTCGCCACCGGGTCACGGTTTCACCCCTGTCGGCGCCGGGCCGGACAATGCAAGGACAATGGCTGAGTTGGTCCTTTGCCAACTCAGCGGAGAGGATTTGCCCGGTGTCCGATGGCCCGTTGATCGTCCAGTCCGACAAGACGCTGTTGTTGGAGGTCGCGCACCCGGAGGCGACCGCGGCAAGGTCCGCAATCGCACCGTTCGCCGAACTCGAGCGTTCCCCCGAGCACATCCACACATATCGCGTTACCCCGCTGGCGCTGTGGAACGCCAGGGCAGCAGGCCACGACGCCGAGCAGGTGGTCGACGCGCTGGTTCGTTGGTCCCGCTTTCCGGTGCCGCAGGCGCTACTGGTCGACGTCGTCGAGACGATGAGCCGGTACGGACGGCTGGTGCTCCGCACCGACCCAGCTCACGGGCTGGTGATGGTGAGCTCGGACCTGGCGGTACTTGAAGAGGTGCTGCGCACCAAGAAGGTGTCGCCGATGCTCGGTGAGCGGATCGACGCCGAAACCGTGCTGGTGCATCCCTCCGAGCGCGGCCGGCTCAAGCAGGCGCTGCTCAAGGTCGGCTGGCCCGCCGAGGACGAGGCGGGCTACGTCGACGGCGAGGCCCATCCGATCTCATTGGACCTCAGTTGCTGGGAGCTGCGCTCCTACCAGGAGCAGGCGCTCGAGGGGTTTTGGGCCGGCGGCTCCGGTGTGGTGGTGCTGCCCTGCGGGGCCGGCAAGACGCTGGTCGGCGCCGCCGCGATGGCCAAGGCGCAGGCGACGACGCTGATCCTGGTCACCAATACCGTCGCCGGCCGGCAGTGGCGGCGCGAACTACTTGCCCGCACGTCGCTCACCGAAGAAGAGATCGGCGAGTATTCGGGCGAGCGCAAGGAGATCCGGCCGGTTACCATCGCCACCTACCAGGTGATGACGCGAAAGTCCGGCGGGGTCTACCGGCACCTGGACCTGTTCGATTCCCGCGACTGGGGGCTGGTGATCTACGACGAGGTGCATCTGCTGCCGGCCCCGGTATTCCGGATGACGGCGGACCTGCAATCCCGTCGCCGGCTGGGATTGACGGCCACCCTGGTGCGCGAGGACGGCAGGGAGGGCGACGTCTTCTCGCTGATCGGGCCGAAGCGGTACGACGCGCCGTGGAAGGACATTGAGTCGCAGGGCTGGATCGCGCCGGCCGAGTGCATCGAGGTGCGGGTGACGCCTACCGACGCCGAACGGCTGAGCTATGCCGTCGCTGAGCCTGAGGAGCGCTATCGACTGGCATCGACGATACAGACGAAACTGCCTGTGGTGCAGTCGATCCTGGGGCGTCACCCCGGCGAGCCGGCGTTGGTGATCGGCGCCTATCTCGATCAACTCGACGAGCTCGGGGAGGCCCTCGGGGCCCCGGTAATCCAGGGGTCCACCAAGAACGTCGAGCGAGAGCGGTTGTACGACGCGTTCCGCAGCGGCGAGATCCCCACCCTGGTGGTGTCCAAGGTCGCAAACTTCTCCATCGACCTGCCCGAAGCGGCTGTGGCCGTTCAGGTTTCGGGCACCTTCGGGTCCCGACAGGAGGAGGCACAGCGACTCGGTCGGCTGCTGCGTCCCAAGGCGGACGGAAAGCAGGCGCACTTCTACTCGGTAGTCGCCAGGGACACCATCGACACTGACTATGCGGCCCACCGGCAGCGATTCCTGGCCGAGCAGGGTTACGCCTATCGGATCGTCGACGCAGACGATCTACTGGGCCCGGCGATCGGCGAAACAGCCGAGTGAGGCCTGGTTCCCCAGCTGCCGACGCGGTAGGCGCCATTCGCCCCGCCACGGTGGCCGACGCTGCGGCCATCGCGGCGATCTACGCTCCGTATGTCACCGACACCTTTATCTCGTTCGAACAAACACCACCCGACGCCGCGGAGATCTCCCGCCGGATGACGAGCGACCCGTCGCTGCCGTGGCTGGTCGTCACCCTGGGTGCGTCGGTTGACGATCCATCCGAAAGCACTACATCCGGCGGCGCAGATTCCGGTAGCTCTTCTGCTGGCGACCGAGTTGTCGGTTATGCCTATGCCAGCCAGCATCGACCTCGCGCCGCCTACCGCTGGGCCGCCGATTGCACGGTCTACTTGGCCGGGGACCACCAGCGAGCCGGCTACGGCCGCCGGCTCTACACCGCACTGCTGGATGAACTGCGAAACCTTGGCTATACCAATGTGTTCGCCGGCATCGCGCTTCCGAACGCGGCGTCGGTCGGCGTTCACGAGGCGCTCGGCTTCAGCCGCGTGGGGGTCTTCCGCCGTATCGGGTACAAGGCAGGCCGCTGGTACGACGTCGGCTGGTGGCAGCTGGAATTGCAGACTGCTCACCGAATTCATCGCCAGGCGGACACGGTGCCCACCGACCCTCGGCCGTGGCAACCACGTTGATGCCGCCGATTAGTGTGTCCCGGTGAGACTTTCCCGCCGGATCGTCACCACGGTCGCCGCGGTGGGGACGGCCGTCGCTCTTGGGGCGTGTACGTCGACTCCGCCGGTGGTCGACAGCACGGCGAGTGTGCCATCGCGCCGGCCTACCGTTTCTCCCTCCTCGACCAAACCGCCGGCCGTCATCGCCCAACCCCAGCAAGGGATGCTGACCGGTCCAGGGGTCAGCGACGCGTCCATCTCGCTCGGCTTGATCGTGGACGCCAGCACTGACCGCGGCTTCACCGACGGGGTCAAGCTCTGGCGGGACACCGTCAACACCACCGGAGGCATCTGCGGGCGCACCATTGCGCTGGCCATTGCCGCGGCGGGTTCTGCTCCCGAGGTCAGCTACGAAACCTTGGGCCGTAGCACGCTGGGCCTGATCACCATGGAGTCCGGGGCTGCCGGTATGACCTTGGCATCCAGAATCCGGGCCGACCGGATCCCCGCGTTCACTCCCGAAGGAACATCGGGAAAACGATCCGAATCGGGACCGCCGATCGTCCTGGGTGCTACCGACGACATCTTGGCCATCAACACTGCCGCGCATCTGCTGTCGACCGGCGTCATCCCGGCCAACGGCACTCTCGGCGTGCTGGTCGATGACTCTGCTGCCGCTGCGGATGTGATGCAGGGGCTCGCCTGGTGGGCCGACAAGAACAAGGTGACGTTGCGCCCCCTCCCGGAGACCGGCTCGGTACCGGCAGACATTCCTGCGGTCTTCGCCGCCGTCCACCCCGCCCAGGTAGCGAGCCTGCTCCTCAGGACTTCACCAGCCGGTGGTGCTGCCGTCACAAGCGCAGTAACAGGCTCGGCCGGGGCTGCTGGCTCCAGCGGCAATAACCCTGCTGGCACAACGGATTCGGCTGCGAGTGCTGGCGGGGGTACCACGGTCGGAACCGTCACGGTCGGCACCGTCACCACCACGAAGGCTGGAGGCGCCGACAGCGGTGCAGCAGCCAGCAGCCCTGCGGGCGACGGGGCCGCTGCCAGCGCCGTGGCTGGTTCCGGTCCCCGCTCCGCAGGTTCCGCTGGGCCGATCATCGCCACCACCCTGGACGGCTTCGACCCATCATTGGTTCCTGCTGGGCAGGCAGGCCGATTGCTGGTCGCGACGGTGACCCCTTCGGCCGGCGCCGATCATCCAGGGGTGAAGGCGGTCGATGCGGCCTACGCTGCGGCGGGCCATTACAATCCTGGGCCACGCTTGCTGGAGGGTTACGCTACGGGCACGATCTGGGCCGGGTTGCTCGAGCCGATGTGCTCGGCGCGGACCCTCACCAGAAGCGCTGCCCTCGCCGAGCTCGCCCAGCTGGCACCCTCGTCGCCGGACTCGCTGTTCGGGCCGACCAATCCGAACGTTGCGCTGTCGGGTGCGCCGGCGAGCCGAGTGTCGGCGCTGTCCATCGCCGATCCCGCCGCCCCCGCGGGGCTGCGGCCGCTGACCCTGCTGGAGTCCGCGCCCGGGATCGCCGACTACCGCTCCGGCTGACACCTCTCTGCGCACACCCACCCGCCGAGTCGCCGGCTGCCGAAGTCTTGCCCAGATGCTGGCGTGCAGATCCACCACAACGCCGGCGCGGGAGGTTCGGTACAGCACACGAAACGGCCCGCCACCAGCAGGTGACGGGCCGTTTCGGGTGCTGGGCTAGGAACGCACCCCTGAGATCAGAAGTCCATGCTCGATTGACTTCCTCCTCACCTTCCGCTTCGGCCGGACCTCGCTTCGCTCGGTCCAACCT
>JALYXB010000069.1 GCA_030947305.1 Actinomycetota bacterium
GCGCCGACCTGACCGCTCTCGCTCGCCTGGTTGTCCGCCACGCTGGCTCCCATCCGTCTGCGAACGTCTGTACCCATCGACCCTACCTGCGGCGTCACCGGGAAATCCGGAACGTGAGCGATTCGACGCGTCGCCCCATCGCGGCCAGACTCACCTCAACGTGACCGATTTCGACCGGTTCCCGAGCCGAATCGTCAACCCTCGTGACCAGGTTGGTCGCTCGGACCGGTCCCCGAGCCGAATCGTCAGCGCTCGCGACCACGCTGGTCACCAAACCGGTCGTGGCGTCCGTTCAGCGGTTGTCGAGCACCAGTCGACTGCTGTTTGACACACTGCAACTACCAAGCGGCGCAGAAGACGCCGTTGACCGCCACGGACCGAAGGGCAGCCAGCCATGAGCTCACCTTCCCAGGGCGGCCAGCCGCCGTTCCATCAGCAGCCGTATTCCGCTGGACCGCGGACCGACGCCGTGGTCGGACCGGGTCGACCGCTGGGCGCGCCCGCCCCCACCAGGTCCAACAGCTCGGTGTTGATCGCCACGGTGATCGCCTTGCTGGTGATCGGTGGCGGTCTCTCCGGTTGGCTGCTCGCCGGACACGACTACGACAAGTCGACCGCCCAGGGCGCCGCCGCAGCATTTGTCGACGCGGTGAACTCGCACAACGTTGATGCAGCCAAGGAACTTGTGTGCTCGCAGGTCGCCGAGTCGATCAGCGGTGCGCAGTCGGTGGCGTCGGTCGGCACCCTCAAGTTGGATGCGGTGAGCGAGCACGGCGACCGAGCCACCGCGAAGCTCGAGCTCGTCACCAACATCGGGAACCAGTCGCTGTCGGTGCCGATGGAGAAGGACAGCCAGAACGGCAGATGGCAGCTGTGCCCCGAAAATCTCAGCAACAACTAAAGGGGGCGAGCAAATGACGGATGACGGGCGGCACCAGCCACCGTGGCAAGGCCCCAACGCCGGGCCGCCACCAGCCGGCCAACAGCCGCCGAACTACCAGTCCCCGGGCCGACAGCCGCCCAGCTACCAACCTTGCCGCGCACACCAGCCCCCGCAGCAGGCATGGTCGCGGGCACCGGCGCCGCTACCGAGGGTCGCCCAGCGGCCGGCAGGATTCGGCCCGTCAGGTGGGAACAAGCGCCGATCGACGGTGCCGTGGATCGCCGGCTCGGCCGTCGTCGTAGCCGCTGTCACTGTGGTGGCGATCGCGCTGACCCCCCGGAACAGTGGCGGTCGGGCCGGGCCTGCGCCGGCACCACCGACGGACAGCGTGGGCACCATCAGGGCCTATCCGTCGATCGAGTTCAGCGCCAACGCCGCGGACGCGGCCCAGCAGCAGAAGGCCCAGCAGGTCGGTGAGGCCTGGGTGAAGGCAGTCAACGCCCTCGACAGGGCAACCGCCGTCGCCCAGATGTGCGCGAGGAACCAGGATCTGTCGGACCGCGACCTGTTCACCGGTATCGAGCCGGGCAGCCTGAAAGCGGGCGATGTCGCGGTCAACGGCAAGCGGGCAACTCTGCCGCTCACCCTCGATGATGCCGCCGGAAAGGCGACCTCGGCGTCGCTGCCGATGACGCTGGAATCCAACGACTGGAAGGTCTGCCTGACCTGATGCAGATCAGTGACCGGTCGCGGTAGGACGGCGTTGCGGTTTGGGCGCGGTGACGCCAGGGGCCAGTCGGCGCGCGGTGAGCAGGAATGCGGTGTGCCCGACCATCCGATGCTCCGGCCGTACCGCCAGCCCGACCAGATGCCACGGCCTGTGCATCGACTCCCAGGCGGCCGGCTCGGTGAATCCGCCGTGCTCACGAAGCTGCTCGGCAATCCTCGACAGCTGGGTGGTGCTGGCGACATAGACGATCAACACCCCACCCGGCAGCAGGCTGTCGGCCACCGTCGGCAGCACCGACCACGGTTCGGCCATGTCCAGCACGATCCGGTCGGCGTGGCCGGTGTAGTCGTTCAGGTCGCCGATCACCAGCGACCAGTTGTCAGGGTGCTCGCCGAAGAACCTCTGGACGTTGCGCTCCGCATGCTCGGCGTGATCCTGCCTGATCTCATAGGAAATCACCGTGCCGCCAGGTCCGACGGCGCGCAACAGCGAGCAGGTGAGCGCGCCGGACCCGGCGCCGGCCTCCAGCACGGTGGCACCGGGGAAGATGTCGCCCCAGTGCACGATCTGAGCCGCGTCCTTCGGGTAGATCACCGCGGCCCCGCGTGGCATCGACAGCACGTAGTCGGTGAGCAGTGGCCGCAGCGCAAGGTAGCTGGTGCCGGCCGCCGAGCTGACGACGCTGCCCTCCGGAACTCCGATCAGATCGTCGTGGTTCAGGCCGCCGCGGTGGGTGTGATACACGCCGCCGACCTCGAGGATCACGGTGTACTTGCGGCCCTTGGAATCGGTCAGTTGGACGCGGTCGCCGACGGCGAAGGCGGTGCCGGCGGCGGAATCGCGGCTCATGAATGTTCCTCGATTGGCGGATGGTGGGGCGCGGGCATCCCACCGGCGTCTGACGGCAGCAGGCCGCGATCGTCGAGTATCCGGTTCAGCTCTGTCCTGAGCAGAACCGCGGCCGGGATGCCGTCCTCGTCGGACAGCAAGAACCGGTCGGAGCTGCTGCGCTGCAACGCTTCTGCCAACTGATCGGGCCCGTCCGTCGGCAGCAGTACGGTCGCCGGGTCTATCTGGGAGGCCATTTGGACGGCCGGCAGTCCGCGACCTGCGCCCGGCAGCCGGCTGCGGTCGACCATGCCGAGCACCGAGCCCTCGTCGTCGATGAGCACCACATCGGTCCGGGTGCGGATCACCTGCGCGACGGTGGCAGTAGCCGGCAGCACGGTCAGTGGGCCGGCGGCCGCGGCCAGTTCGGCCGCCACCACGGGCCTGGCACCGGGCTGGACGACGCGCCGGTTTCCTGGCTGCTGCCGCTCCCGTGTCCATTCGGTCCATCCGGTTCCGGCGAGGTGGATCGCCATCGCACCCAGAACGACGCCCTGCACTCTGCCTGCCTGGTGACTGTCGAACCACAGCAGTATGGCCAGCACCAGCAGCAGCAGGCAGACCACCGCCGTCGAGACATAACCGGTGATCGTCCCGGTGCGGCGGTTGCCGCTGATCCGCCAAGCGGCGGTGCGGACCATCTCCCCGCCGTCCATCGGCAGCGCCGGCAACAGGTTGAATACCGTCAACAACGCGTTCACCACACCCGCTGTCACCGCTAACAGATAGGGCCCTGTGTGCGGTTGGAACGCCTGCGCCACCAGGAATCCGCCCACCGAGCAGATCGCCGATACTGCCGGGCCGGCGACCGCCACGAAAGCGTCGCGGCCGGCACTGGAGCGTGCGGAGGCCAGATCGGTCTGGCCCCCGAGAACGTCGAACCGGATGCCGATCACCCGCTGCCCGACGGCGCGCCCGGCGAAAAGGTGCCCGAGCTCGTGCAGCAGCACGCTGAGCATCAACAGCACGGTGAGTGCGACCGCCGCGACGATCACCGACAATGCCGACCGGTGCGGCAGGATCCGGCCGGCCAACAGGGCGACCACCGCCGCCACGATCACCAGCGACACCGGCCAGCTGGCATTCAATCGGATCGGCACTCCGGCGATTCGGCCGAGTCTCGTTCCGGCGCGCGGCCACTTTCCAGCAGCGTGCCGCTTCGGGTCCGACATGTGCTCAGCCTACGAAGTCCAACCAATTCGGCCGGTCGGCATCGACGAATCGCCGAGATTCCTGCCGAGCGATGTCGGTATCGGCCTCTAGCGTGCGCATCATGTCGATCGAGGGAGCGGGAGCAACGACGAGGCCGCTCGCGCTCTCGCCGTCACGGGCGGTCGAGTTCAAGAACTGCCCACTGCTCTACCGGTTCAGA
Organism: Actinomycetota bacterium; assembly: GCA_030947305.1. Taxonomy (GTDB): domain Bacteria; phylum Actinomycetota; class Actinomycetes; order Mycobacteriales; family Nakamurellaceae; genus Nakamurella. The sequence goes on from JALYXB010000069.1 coordinate 3,874, forward strand.
ACCATCGACCGGCTGCCGGAGCTGTCCAGCCCGGCGGCGGCGCGGGGCACCCTGGTGCATGCCGTGCTGGAGGACCTGTTCGGCCGGCCGGCCGCCGAACGCACCGTCGAAGCAGCTGCCGAGGCGGTGCTGCCGACCTGGGAACGGCTCACCGCCGCCGATCCGAGCTTCGCCGAAACCGTCGCCGAATCGACGCGCTGGCAATGGCTCGCATCGGCAGAACCGTTGCTGCGCAGCTACTTCCAGCTGGAAGACCCTACCCGGTTCTCCCCCGAGTCACGTGAGCTGCTGGTTGAGGCCGACCTGGAGGGCGCACTCCCGTTGCGTGGCTTCATCGATCGACTGGACGTGGCGTCCACCGGCGAGGTCAGGGTTGTCGACTACAAGACAGGGCAGTCACCGGGGGAATCGTTCGAGCTGTCGGCGCTCTACCAACTCAAGTTCTATGCGCTGATTGTTCTGCGCACCCGCGGCGTGGTACCCGCCCAGCTCAAGTTGCTCTACCTCGGTGATGGCCGCGAGCTCATTTACGTTCCGGACGAAGCCGAGCTGTTGGCCTTCGAACGGTCACTCGGGTCGCTGTGGGACGCCATCCAGCTGGCCAGGCGTACCGGTGAATTCCAGCCGCACAAGGGCCGGATGTGCTCATGGTGCTCGTTCCAGTCGTTGTGTCCCGAGTTCGGCGGCACGCCGCCGCCATACCCCGGCAATCCCGCCCCGGGCACAGATGCCGGTGACGGCCGACCGCCCGTGGTGGGGATCCCGGAGCCCGATATTCTCGCCGGGTGAGTTCCGACCCGCAGCGCGACGTCGAGCAGCCGAAACCCACGGACAGCACCGATAGCACGGACAGCACCGATGGCACCGACAACCCCGAGAGCACCGCTTACTACCGAACGGTGAGCAGCGACAGCAGCGGCGGTCGATATCTGCCGACGATCCACACCGAGGGCGCCTGGACCACCCAGGAGCAGCACATGGCCCCGGCGTCCGGTCTGCTCACCGATGCCATCGAAAGCTGTTCCGGTAGAACGGATCTCATCACATCCCGGATCGCCTTCGACATCCTCGGGCTGATCCGCAGGCAGGAGGTGACGATTTCGGCGACCGTGATCCGGCCGGGTCGCACCATCGAGCTGGTCCAGGCGGAGATGACCAGCGCCGGCCGCACCCTGGTCAGGGCAACGGCCTGGCGGCTGGCGGTTTCCGACACCGCTGACCTGGCGGCGAGCGAGCTACCGGTCATCCCGGGACCCGATCACGCGCGGCCGTGGAACGGCACGGATACCTGGGGCGGCGGCTTCATCAAGTCGCTGGACTTCAGGGTGCTACCCGGCGGACGGCCCGGGCGGGCCCAGGCATGGATCCGGACGTCGCATCCGCTCGTCGAGGACCGACAGGTCGGCGCCCTGGCCGGTTTCGTGGGGCTGATCGACAGCGCCAACGGCATCGCGGTGCGCACGTCACCCTCGGAGTTGCTGTTCCCCAACACCGACCTGACGATCCACCTGGTCAGGGCGCCACGCGGCGAATGGCTCGGCCTTGATACCTCCGTGTCCTACGGACCCGGTGGCATCGGGCTGACGTCGTCTGTGCTGCACGACCGGGACGGCCCTGTCGGCCGGGCGGCCCAGTCCCTCACCCTGCGCCGGAGGTAACAGGCTGTCTCGCTACTCCGCTGGCCCAAGATCGGCGGCTTCCAGAATTCGTGTACTGGGGGATCCGGCGAGCCCGGGTGAGCGTTGCGGGTTGGCCCACACTTCGGTCCGCAGAAACTCCAAGAATTGGCTCGCATCTCCCGGACTGTCGAAATCGAGATCGATGACGACATAACGCTCATCATCGATCGGTCGGCTCACCCGCTCGCCGCGAACCCCACCCTGACGCCGGCGAGCTGCGAAGCCCGCGAAGGCTGCCTGCCACACGCTGAAGTCGTTGATGGGGTGTTCAATGTGCAGGATTGTCATGGCCGGCCTCCGGAGCGATTGTGGGATACCACGACGGTAGGTGGGTAAGTGCGCGGCTCGGTATCCCAACTTCGTGGGGTGAGCCACCCGGCATCTACGCTTTTCCGATGTCCCATAGCATCACAGCCGCCAGGGAGCGGGTGGCCGCTCTGTGCCGTCATGGGCTCGACAGCCGGACGCTTCGCGTGGAGGTGCTCGCCGAGATCCGCCGCAGCGTGCCGTTCGACGCATATGCCTGGCTGTTGACCGATCCCGAGACCCGGGTGGGCTCGGCACCGTTGGCGAGCGTGCCCGACCTCGCCGGGCTTCCGCAGCTGATCCGGGTCAAGTACGGCACGAAGATCAACAGATGGACCACCCTGGCAGCCAACAGCTGCGCCACCCTGGTGCAAGCCACGGCAGCTGAGCTGTCCCGGAGCCGGTTCTGGAGGGACCAGCTGGCCGGGCACGGCGTCACCGACGTCGCCTCCATGGTGTTCCGGGACCAGCATGGCTGTTGGGGGTTCCTTGACCTGTGGCGCTGTGGCGGCGCGGCGGCGCAGGCGCAGTTCAGCACCCTGGAGCAGGCCTTCCTGGCCTCCCTCGGTGCGGGGCTGACGACGGCGCTTCGCGCCTGCCAGGCCGCGACCTTCTCGCAACCAGGCACCCCGGCGGCCTCCTTCGAGGCGCCGGCGGTGCTGCTGCTCTCAAGCCGGCTGAAGGTGATCGATCAAACACCGCAGGCCGACACGCACCTGCGGACCCTGCTACCGACCGAATCCCAGGCCTCGCCGGTGGCCGCCGCCGCATACAACGTTGCCGCTCAGCTGCTTGCGGTCGAGGACGGTGTCGACGACGCGCCCGCGCAGGCCCGCACGCACCTGACCGGCACTCGGTGGCTCAGCCTTCGCGCCGCACGACTCGGCGGCGTCGGCCAGCGGGCAACGATCGTGGTCACCGTCGAGCCGATCCTGCCGCTCGAACGCCTCGATCTGTACGCCCGAACCGCCGGCCTCAGCCACCGCGAGACCGAACTGTTGCACCGCCTCGCGCGTGGCTCGAGCACCCACCAGCTCGCCACCGAAATGACCCTCTCGCAACACACCGTGCAAGACCACCTGAAGTCTGTATTCGCCAAGACGAACACGAACAGCCGCGGCACACTCATTGCCTGTGCGCTGGGACCCGAGCCGCGCAGATGACCAACCCTGAATCGGGAGGATCCGTCCTTCCCTCAGAGCCGAATGGAGCGAAGATCGGACGCCAGGATCGCCTTCGCGCCGAGCTCGGACAGTGCGTCCATCACCGGGTTGGCCTCGTTCCGTAGCACCAGCGCCCGCACCGCCACCCAGTCCGGGTCGGCCATGGGTGCGACGGTCGGCGACTCCAGCCCAGGGGTGATAGCGGTCGCGGCCGCCAGCAGTGTCCGCGGGCAGTCGTAGTCCAGCATCAGGTATTGCTGGGCGAACACGACGCCCTGGATTCGACTGGCCAGCTGCTTGGCGGCCGTCGAATGTTCGACGCCTGCTCGCCCGATCAGCACCGCCTCAGAAACAAGGATCACCTCGCCGAATGCCGTCAAGCCGTTCTGCCGCAACGTTTTCCCGGAGCCGACGACATCCGCGATGGCGTCGGCTAGGCCCAGTTGGATGGAGATTTCGACGGCGCCGTCCAGTCGGATCACCATGGCGTTGATACCCCGCCGCTTCAGGTCGGATTCTACGAGATGGGGGTACGAGGTGGCGATGCGCTTTCCGGCCAGCGCGCCGACGGACCAGTTCGGGCCGGCCGGCGCCGCGTAGCGGAAGGACGATTGCCCGAATCCCAGCTGAACCAGTTCAGCGACGTCGGCCGCAGTGTCCAACGCCAGATCGCGGCCGGTGATCCCCAGGTCTAGTTCGCCGGAGCCGACGTAGATGGCAATGTCCTTGGGGCGCAGGAAGAAGAACTCGACATCGTTCATCAGGTCGAGGACGGTGAGGTCTCGCGGCTCGTGCCGCTGCCGGTAGCCGGCCTCGGTGAGCATCTCGGTGGCGGGTTCGCTGAGCGTCCCCTTGTTCGGCACGGCAACGCGCAACATCGTCGAGTTCCTCCTCCGGGCGATGCCCGGGACTATCGATACTGCTGGCAGCGGGTGGACGGTCGGCGGTGCCGGCGATCGCCGGCTACAGATGCCGGTAAACCTGCTCGAGGGTCACTCCGCGGCCGATCATGATCACCTGAGCTCGGTACAGCAGCTGGGAGATCTCCAGGGCGACGGCGTCGTTACCCTCGTGCTCGGCGGCAAGCCATACCTCACCGGCCTCCTCGAGCAGCTTCTTGCCCTGGGCGTGTACCCCGTCGTCGAGAGCCTGCACGGTGCCCGATCCCGCCGGCCGGCTCGCTGCGCGCTCGGTGAGCTCGGCATACAGCTGGTCGAACGTCTTCACCGGTTGATCTTCCCAGACCCCGGACCGGTATCGGGCCCCGGGTTGGCGGCCGGACTCCGAGTCGGTCAGCCGCGGGCGGCGGCTCGGCTGCGGCCACCGTTGACCGCACCGGCACCGTTGACCGCCGCAGCACCGTTGACCGCGCCGGCACCGTTGAGTGTCGCCGGCGTCTTCTTGCTCAGCTTTGCGCCCGCACCCGGGCGCACGGCCTTTCGCGTCACCGCTGTTGTCGGCGCTGTTGTCGGCGCTGTTGTCGGCGACGCTGCGACTACCTTTTTCTCAGCGCCGGCGCGGCGGGTCTTCGCGGTCGGTTGCCGGCCGGCCAGCACCGGAGCCAGGAACTGCCCGGTGTACGAGGTGGGATCGGCTGCCACCTCCTCCGGTGTTCCCTCGGCAATCACCAGTCCACCGCCGGCGCCACCCTCCGGCCCCATGTCGATGATGTGGTCGGCGGTCTTGATCACGTCGAGGTTGTGCTCGATGACAATCACCGTGTTGCCCTTGTCGACCAACCCGTTCACCACCAGCAGCAGCTTCTCGACGTCCGCGAAATGCAGACCGGTGGTCGGTTCATCCAGCACGTAAACGGTGCGGCCGGTCGACCGCTTCTGCAGCTCTGAGGCAAGCTTGACACGCTGCGCCTCGCCACCCGACAGCGTCGGGGCCGGTTGGCCCAGCCGCACGTAGCCGAGGCCGACGTCCACCAGCGTCTTGAGATGCCGGTGGATCGAGGTGATCGGTTCGAAGAATTCGGCGGCCTCCTCGATCGAGGTCTCCAGCACCTCGGCGATGGTTTTGCCCTTGTAGTGCACTTCCAGGGTCTCCCTGTTGTAGCGGGCACCCTTGCAGACTTCGCACGGCACGTAGATGTCCGGCAGGAAGTTCATCTCGATCTTCAGGGTGCCGTCGCCGGCACAGGCCTCGCAGCGACCGCCCTTCACGTTGAAGGAGAATCGGCCCTGCTGGTACCCGCGCACCTTCGCCTCGGTGGTGGAGGCGAACAGCTTGCGGATGTTGTCGAAGACACCGGTGTAGGTGGCCGGGTTCGAGCGCGGGGTGCGGCCGATCGGTGACTGGTCGACGCCGACCACCTTGTCCACCTCCTCCAGGCCCGTCACCCTGGTGTGCCTGCCAGGCACCATCCGCGCCCTGTTCAGCCGGTTTGCCAGCACCGCGTGCAGGATGTCGTTGACGAGTGTCGACTTGCCGGAACCGGAGACACCGGTAACGGCGATCAGCTGGCCGAGCGGGAAGTTGACAGTGATGTCGCGCAGGTTGTTCTCCCTGGCCCCGACCACGCTTAGTAGACGCCTGCGATCGGCCTTACGCCGGGTCAACGGGACGGAGATCTCCCGGCGGCCGGAGATGAATGCGCCGGTGATCGACTCCTTGCACGCTTCCAGGTCGGCCACCGTGCCGGACACCACCACCTTGCCCCCATGCTCGCCGGCGCCCGGCCCGATGTCGACCACCCAGTCGGCGGACCGGATGGTGTCTTCATCGTGTTCGACCACGATCAGCGTGTTGCCCAGATTCCGCAGTCTGGTGAGAGTCTGTATCAGTCGATGGTTGTCCCGTTGGTGCAGCCCGATGGAGGGCTCGTCGAGCACGTACAGCACACCGACCAGTCCGGATCCGATTTGGGTCGCCAGCCTTATCCGTTGCGCTTCGCCGCCGGACAGGGTGGCGGCCGGCCGGTTTAACGACAGGTAGTCAAGGCCGACGTCCAGCAGGAACCCGAGCCGGGCATCGACCTCCTTCAGCACCCGCTCCGCGATCATCCGATCGCGCTGGTTGAGGTCGAGCCCCGGGAAGAAGTCCGCGGCGTTGCGCACCGAGAGCGCCGCGATCTGGGCGATGTTCAGCCTGCCCATGGTCCTGTGCTCGAGGGTGACGGCCAGGATCTCCGGCTTCAACCTGGTGCCGGCGCAGACCGGGCAGGGCACCTCCCGCATGTAGCCCTCGTACTTCTCCCGCGCGTACTCCGAGTCGGTGTTTGCCGCCCGGCGCTCCAGGAACGGGATGACGCCCTCGAACTCGGCGTAATAGGACCGCTGCCGGCCGTATCGGTTGCGGTAGCTGACGTGCACCTGTTCGTCGACGCCGTGCAGCACGGCGTCCTGCACCTTCGCCGACAGTTTCGAGAACCTGGTGTGCACCGAGAAACCCATGGCGTCGGCCAGCCCGGACAGCAGCCGGCCGAAGTATTCGCTGGTCTGCCCACCGCTCCACGGCTGCACGGCGCCGTCGGCCAGCGACCGGTCGGTGTCCGGGATCACCAGGTCGGGGTCGACCTCCTTGCGGGTGCCCAGCCCGGTGCAGGTCGGGCAGGCACCGAACGGCGAGTTGAACGAGAACGAGCGCGGCTCCAACTCATCGATAGCCAACGGATGATCGTTCGGGCAGGCCAGCCGCTCGGAGAACCGACGCTCGCGGTGCTCGTCGCCCTCGTCGAGATCGACGAATTCCAGGACCACCACCCCGTCGGCCAACTTGAGCCCGGTCTCCACCGAGTCAGTGATCCGCTGTTTGGCGCCGGCCCTGTTCACCAGCCGGTCGACGACCACCTCGATGGAGTGCTTCTCCTGCTTCTTGAGCTTCGGCGGATCGGTGAGCTGGTGCACGGTGCCATCGATCCTGACCCTGGCGTATCCCTTGGACTGCAGGTCTTCCAGCAGATCGGCATACTCGCCCTTGCGTTCTCTGATGACGGGCGCGAGCACCTGGAACCTGGTGCCGTCCTCCATCGCCAGCACCCTGTCGACGATCTGCTGTGGGGTCTGTTTGGTGATCGGTTCGCCGCAGATCGGGCAGTGCGGGTGACCGATCCTGGCGAACAGCAGCCGCAGGTAGTCGTAGATCTCGGTGATGGTGCCGACCGTCGACCTCGGGTTGCGAGAGGTCGACTTCTGGTCGATGGAGACGGCCGGAGACAGCCCCTCGATGAAGTCGACGTCCGGCTTGTCCATCTGCCCGAGGAACTGCCGCGCGTAGGACGACAACGATTCGACATACCGTCGTTGACCCTCGGCGAAAATGGTGTCGAATGCCAGCGATGATTTGCCCGAGCCGGACAGACCGGTAAACACCACCAGGGAGTCCCTGGGCAACGTCACGTCGATGTTGCGCAGGTTGTGTTCACGGGCGCCGCGCACGATCAAGTGCTGCTGCTGGATCAACTGTTCGGTCACGATGACCCATGCTAGGTCCCGCCGCCGACAGTCCAGCGTCCAGCGGTGCGGCTCACACCCTGACGCCCTGCGCGATGTCCCTGAGGTAGACGACCCTGTTGAACGGGTTCGGTCCGCGTCGCCGTCGCTCCGGCAGTGGCTGACGCAGCTGACGCCAGCCACCGTGCCTGGTCACCAGCACCCCCTCGGCACCGGTGAACGACGCCAGATCTCGCTGCAGTTCATAGACGGCAGTGGCCGGCAGCACACCGGTAAGGACGCAGGCGCCACCGTCGATCTTGGGTGCCTCGACGCCGGCGCCGCGCCGCAGCAGCTCAGTCATCGCCTGGCTGGTGTAGGCGGTCGGCAGGTCTAGCTCCACCCTCAACAGCGGCTCGTAGCCCGTGGTGCCCGACTGTGCGATGGCGGCCGCCAACACCAGCGGCACCAGCAGCCGGAAGTCTGACGCGGTGCTGTGCACCGAGCTGTATCCCGACGCTGTCAGGGTGACGACCGCGTCGGTCACCGGCCAGCCGGCCGGGCCGACCGCCAGCGTTCGCGGGACCGTTTCGGCGATCGCGGTATGAAATGCCCGCGGCAGCAGCCCGTTGAACTCGGTCGGCCGCACGTATCGCACACCGCTGCCGGCCGGCGCCGGTGCGATCGACAGCCCGACGGTGGCCATCAACCGGTGCTCGCCACCGATCACCTCGAGGCCGGCGCCGTTCCCGGCCGGCCGCTGGACATAGACAGCAGCGGGCGGCGAAAAATCGGCGGCCACCCCGAATTCCTCGGACAGTCGATCTGCCAGCACCTGCCGTTGGATGTCGCCGTACAGGCTGACCGCGAATTCGCCGTCGTCCAGGCGCACCGCGATCAGCGGGTCCTCGTCCGCCAGTTCCTGCAGCGCCGAGCGCAAATTTAGCCGTCCAGCCGGATCGATCGATCGGACGACCGTCTCCAGGGCCGGCCGTTCCAGTTCCGGCCGGCGCCCGGTGGCGCGCATTCGGCGATCGGCGGACGGGCCGAGGACGTCGCCGATCCGCAGCGCCGGATCGGTGTGCAGCACCGCGATCTCCCCCGCGCTCACCGGGCGCTCCTCGAGTTGTGACCCTCCCGAAAACCCCTTCACCGACGTCACTTTCACTCGCCGGCCGCCGACCGGAACCCGGTCCCGGCGGCGCATCGAACCGGCCGCCAGCCGGACGTACGCCGCCCGCGCTCCCCCTGAGTCCCTGCCGACCTTGAACACCTCGGCGGCCAGTGGCTGACCGGCCAGCCGGTCGTTGTCCGGTGTCGTCAGAAGTTCGCGGATCGCCTCGACCAGAGCGGGCACGCCGGCCCCGGTGACGGCCGAACCGTGCAGCACCGGATGGACCAGAGCGCTGCCGATCTGCTTGCGCAGCACCGTCATCAGCCGGTCGGCCCGGATCGAACGCCCGGCCACCAGATCGGCCAGCAGCCGATCGTCGGACAGCGTCAGCACGTCGACCATCTCGGCATCGAACGGTCGATCGCCGGATTGCCGCCGTCGGACGGCGGTGCCGCGGACCTCCGTCATCCGCAGTGGGCGGGGGGTGAGTTGGCCGGCAATGTCGGCCTCGACCGTGGCCAGGTCCAGGTGCGGCATATCGATCTTGTTGACGAAGATCAGCGTTGGCAGCCGCATCCGGCGCAAGGTGCGCATCAGGATCCGGGTTCGCGGCTGAACCCCGTGAGCGGCGGAGACGACGAGTACCGCGCCGTCGAGAACGGCGAGCGCCCGTTCGACTTCGGCCACGAATTCGGCATGCCCTGGGGTATCGACGATGTTGACCTGCAGGTCGCCTGCGGTAAACGACACCACCGCCGAATTGATGGTGATGCCGCGTCGGCGCTCGATGCTGCCGGTGTCGGTCTGGGTGTCACCGGTGTCGACGCTGCCGAGGTGATCGATGACGCCGGCATCGGCCAGCAGGCGTTCGGTGAGGCTGGTCTTACCGGCGTCGACGTGGGCGACGATGCCAAGGTTGAGGATGCGGGAGGTCAAGGTTGGGCCTTTCGGGCACGAGGACAGGACTGGGGGTTTCCTGGTGTCCGCGCATTGCCGTCCCTTTCGAGCAGTCGATCAGCCTGACGAGGCGCAGCCTAGGCGCCGCGCCCTTGCGGCGCAGTTGATTAAGCCAGGTGCTCGCAGCCCGAACACCCGTCGGTCA
>JALYXB010000126.1 GCA_030947305.1 Actinomycetota bacterium
CCCGGAGCGTAGCCGGGATAGTCGTGACCGGCGATCGAGCACCGAGCGACCTCACCGCGATCGGCGCAGCCCTTTCGGCGGCGACCTGAGCGCCGGCTTTGCTGACCGAGAGCCCCGACGAGACAGTTCTTACGGGTCCTACCCACGCGCGAACTCGTTTCCACCGCGGCGGGACCGAGGAAGTTTCCGGCAGGAGGACGAGCGTCTGCCGCGTCGCGAGCCCGACCGTGGGTCGCGGATTCGCGACGAGGACATCGGTGAAAGCTGGCCAGAGATCCCCCAGTGGGCCGAAGTCGACGACCTGGCTCCCGACATCAGGCGGGACCTGCGTGGCCTGAGTAAGGAAGGCGCCGAGTTTGTGGCACTCCATCTGGTCGCGGCCGGCACCATGGCGGACGACGAGCCTGAGCTGGCCTGGCGTCATGCACGAGCGGCCAGGTCGAAGGGCGGCCGGATCGCCGTCGTTCGGGAAACCGTCGGCCTGGTCGCCTATCGGGCGGGCGAGTGGGCAGAGGCGATCTCGGAGTTGCGGGCGGCCCGCCGGATGGGCGGCGGACCCGGCCACCTTGCCGTGATGGCAGACTGTGAACGCGCCCTGGAGCGTCCGGAGAAGGCGATTGAGCTGTTCCGGTCTGCGGAAGCGGACCTACTCGACCCCGACGGCGCCATCGAGATGACGATCGTGGCGGCCGGAGCCCGCGCCGATCTCGGCCAGCTCGACGCCGCGTTGGTACTGCTCGAAGGGGCTGGTATCCGGGACCAGAACGCCGACGCACGGCTGCTCTACGCCTACGCCGACCTGCTGGAAGGGTCCGACCGCGAGGTCGAGGCCCTCGAATGGTTCACCAAGGCCTACGACGCGGACGTCGAGGACGACACGGACGTGGCCGATCGAATTGCCGAACTCACCGGGGGCGGCCGGACCGATGACGGCGACGATTCCGACGGTGACGGCGACACCGACCGCCACGACGGCTACCAACAGGATCCGGACCATTCGTGATGTCGCTGGCCACCAGCTACGACACGGCCCTGCTCGACCTCGACGGGACGGTCTATCTCGGAGATGCCGTGATCGATCACGTCCCGGAAGCATTGACGGCCGCGAAGGCCGCAGGAATGGCCACGATCTTCGTCACCAACAATGCTTCCCGACCGCCCTCTGAGGTGGCAGAAGCGTTGGTGCACATGGGCATTCAGGCCACCCCGGACGACGTCCTCACTTCCCCACAGGTGGCGGCCGACATGCTGTCGCAAGCCCACCCGAAGGGTTCACCGGTACTGGTCGTCGGTGCGCCCTACCTGCACGATGCGGTGACAGCGGTCGGCCTGGAACCGGTTCGACTGGCCGCCGACAAGCCGGTCGCTGTGGTGCAGGGTCACTCGCCGGACACCGGCTGGAAGCAGCTGGCCGAGGCCAGCATCGCGCTGCGGACCGGTGCCGACTGGGTGGCCTGCAACACCGATGCGACATTGCCGACCGACCGGGGGCTGCTGCCAGGCAACGGCGCAATGGTCGCCGCGCTCGTCACCGCAACCGGCCTACACCCGAGGGTGGCCGGCAAACCGGCGCGACCGTTGCTGGATACCGCCATCGCGCGGTCCGGCGCGAAACGGCCGTTGGTCATCGGCGACCGGCTGGACACCGACATCGAGGCAGCGTCCGCCGCCGGGTTGCCGGCGCTGATGCCTCTGACCGGCGTCAACAATGCAGCCGACCTGCTCACTGCTCCCGCCAACCGCCGGCCCACCTACGTCTGTCTTGACCTGCGCGGCCTCACCGAGCCTGAGCTCGTCGTCGCGCTGCCCGATCCCGCCGGCCGGGCCCGGAAAGCGATCGACGCCTCAGCGGTGCAGACGGAATGGATCGTCAGCCGAGACGGCGCGGTGCTGACCCTGTCGAGCACGAGGAGCAGCGAGAGCAGCGTCGCAGCCGATCACGACAGCGCCACCCTGCGCGCGCTGGCCGCGCTGCTCACAGCCGCCTGGGAACAGTCGGACAGCCCGCGGGTGATCGCCGACGGCGAATTGGCCACCGCCGTCTTGGCGCGGCTGGGCATCCCGCAGCGGTAGCAGGCGCATCGGTGGCTACCCGGCGCGGCCGGTTGGCTGCACTAGCGTGTAGAGCATCGACAACACCCGACCAGGAAGGACCGGCGTGGATCCCCGTCTAGCAGCATCCGACGCGCTCGCTGCCATCGAAGCGGATCTGGCCGCCCTCGACAACGCGCCCACCGACGAACAGATCGGTCTGTACGGTCGGATCCACTACGCGCTGGCCTCCGCCTTGGCCGGCACCGCCACCGATCCGGGCACCTCGACAGCGGCGCAGCCCGGTCAACCCCCGGGGGGTTGAGATGCGCCGAGCCAGGCTGGACGCCGAACTCGTCCGTCGGGGACTGGCCCGCTCTCGCGATCACGCTGCCGAACTGATCGCCGATGCCAGGGTGACCGTTTCCGGCCAGACCGCGGCGAAGTCGGCGACTGCGGTCGACCCTGGTGCTCCCGTGGTGGTCAAACCCGATGGGGCACAAGAGAACTGGGCGTCCCGCGGCGCGCACAAGCTGATCGGCGCGTTGGACGCCTTCACCGACGTGTCCGTGGCCGGTAAGCGCTGCCTGGATGCCGGCGCGTCCACCGGCGGATTCACCGATGTGCTGTTGCGGCGCGGCGCCGACCAGGTGATAGCCGTCGATGTCGGCTACGGACAGCTGATCTGGCGATTGCAGAACGACAAGAAGGTGCAGATTCACGACCGCACCAACGTTCGCACGCTGACCGCAGCCGCCATCGGCGGTGCAGCGGAGCTCACAGTCTCCGACCTTTCCTTTATTTCGCTGCGGCTGGTGCTGCCGGCCCTGATCGCCTGTACGGTGCCGGACGGCGACCTGGTGCTGATGGTCAAGCCACAGTTCGAGGTGGGTAAGGAACGACTCGGCGCCGGCGGGGTGGTGCGGGATCCACTACTCCGGGCCGATGCGGTCGCCGGAGTCGTCAACGCTGCCGGGGCGCTCGGCTGGGGATTGGCGGGGGTCGCCGCCTCGCCGTTGCCCGGGCCGAGCGGCAACGTCGAGTACTTCGTGCACCTGCGGACAGATCCCGGGGTCACCGGCGGCAACGGCCCAGCGAATGACGCAGACGTAGGTGGCAGAATCGCCGGCGCCGTCACGGAGGGCCCGCAATGACGGCAGCCACCCGCAGGGTGCTGTTGGTGGCGCACACCGGAAGAGCCGACATCTCCGACATCGTCGGCGGTGCCAGGGCGCGCCTGGCCGCATCCGGCGTCGAGCTGGTCGGCCTGCCCGACGAGGGATCGGACCTCGAGTTGTCGGTGACCGACGGCGAACCGATCGAGCTGGTGCTGGCACTGGGCGGCGACGGCACCCTGCTCCGAGCCGCTGAACAGGCCCGCCCGCTGGGCGTCGGCGTCTTGGGCGTCAACCTAGGACGGGTCGGCTTCCTGGCCGAGGCCGACGCTGAGAACATCGCCCAAGTGCTGGATGCCATCGTCGACCGGCAGTACCGCTCGGTGGACAGAATGACGGTCGAGGTGAGCGTTGAGGTCGACGGGCAGCGGGTCCACAGTGGCTGGGCGTTGAACGAGATCAGCGTGGAAAAGGGCTCAAGGGAGCGGATTCTCGACGTCGTCGTCGAGGTCGACGAACGCGGGTTGTCGGCCTACGGGTGCGACGGTGTGCTGGTGTCGACGCCAACCGGATCGACGGCCTACGCCTTCTCCGCCGGCGGCCCGGTGATCTGGCCAGGGGTGCAGGCACTGCTGGTGATGCCGCTGAACGCGCATGCGCTGTTCGCCAGGGCGGCAGTGGTCGGCCCGGACTCGACCGTCACCATCCACCTGGACCCCGACGGTCATGACGGCATCCTGGCCTGTGACGGCCGCCGCACCTACGCATTGCCGCCGGGGTCGCGGGTGCATGTGTGCCGCGGACGGACAGCAGTCGAGCTGATTCGCCTTGGCGACCAGCCCTTCACCGACAGGTTGGTCCGCAAGTTCGCCTTGCCGGTGCACGGCTGGCGCGACCGGCGCCACTAGCGTGGGAGTGTGCTCACCGAACTGCGGATCTCCGGCCTCGGGGTGATTTCCGAAGCAGTAATCGAGCCGCATCCTGGGTTCACCGTCGTCACCGGTGAGACCGGCGCCGGCAAGACCATGGTGGTGACAGCGCTGGGACTCGCGGCGGGCGGCCGCGGCGACGCGGCACGGGTGCGGTCCGGTTCCGAGCGAGCCATCATCGAGGCGCGCTGGTACGTTCCCGCCGGCACCATCCTGGGTGACGGCCTTGGCCAGGCGATCAGTGCGGCCGGCGGCTCCCAGGACGAGGACGGTTCGGTGATCTGTGTCCGCAGCGTGTCGTCCGAGGGTCGGTCAAGGGCGCACGCCGGCGGCCGGTCGGTACCCCTGGCCATGCTTGCCGAACTCACCGAGCCGCTGCTCACCGTGCACGGCCAGTCGGAAAGCATTTCGTTACTGCGGCCGGCGGCGCAACGGGCGGTCCTCGACCGTCACGCGGGACTGGCCGATCAGCTCGGCCGCTACCGCGAGATCAGGAATCGCTGGCAGGCGGCGGCCGCGGAACTTCTGGACCGCACCTCGAGAACCCGCGAACTCGCGCAGCGCGAACAACTATTGCGGATGGGTCTGGCCGAGATCGACGCGGTAGCACCGATTCCCGGCGAAGACGACGAGCTAGTGGCCACCGTGCGCCGGCTGGGAAACGTCGATGCGCTCAGGGCCGCCGCCGCCGAGGCGGTGCTGGCGCTGTCGGGCGCCGAGGCGGACGACAACACTGCAGACACCCCGCACGCCGTCGGCCTGGTCGAGACCGCCGGCCGACTATTGGCCGCCAGCAACGACGCCCGGTTGTCCGACTGGGAACCCGCTCTGCAGCAGGCGATGTCGGTGCTCGCCG
>JALYXB010000057.1 GCA_030947305.1 Actinomycetota bacterium
ACGACGGTTCGACCAGTGGGTACACCGATCGCAACGGTGACGGCGAGGCCGACCAGATCACCAAGATCGGCACCGACAATCAGGTCACCATCCTGGTGGCCGACGGCAACGGCGGCTGGGGAGTTGCGGAGACCGGGCACTTGGACTCGAACGGCGACTTCGTGCAGGGCTCGGGCTCGAGTTCGGGGGCGGTCCCCGCCGACCATCCGAGCAGCTCCAGCAGTGGCCCGACCGGTGGCGACAACCTGGTCAACGCGGTGTCCGGCGACACCGCCGCCGCGGCCGACGACTCAAGTATCAGCTACACCGATGCCACCGGCCAGACTTACACCCTCGGGGCCCCGACGGCCGACTTCAACGGTGACGGCACCCCGGACACGGTCGTCACCACCTTGGAGAACGGAACGGTCGTCGGCTACTCGGACGTCGACGGCGACGGCCAGACCGACCAGGTGACGCAGATCGACCCGGACGGAACGATCACCATTGGCGTTCCCGACGGAAACGGCGGTTGGGAACAGGCAGCTACCGGCACTCTGGGCGCCAACGGCGAGTTCGTCCCCGACCCGGTGGTCAGCAATGTCTGACCAGCGCGCCGCTGATTAGACCGCGCCCTTGCGGCCGACCGCAGATGGCTGTTGTGTGGACTACACCCGACACTGACGTCGGAGCCAGCAGCTACGAAGGGTTGCCACCAATGGCCGGTTCGACGATCGCTGTCAGCATCAGCGTGGACGGCATCACATACACCGATGAGGTCGAGCCCCGAACGCTGCTCGTCCATCACCTCAGACAAGCCATCGGCAAGACCGGGACGCTGGTCGGGTGCGACACCACCAACTGCGGCGCCTGCACGGTGCATCTGGACGGGGTGAGCGTCAAGTCCTGCACCGTGCTAGCGGTGCAGGCCGACGGACACGAGGTCACCACGATCGAAGGGCTGGCCGTGGACGGCGAACTGCATCCCATGCAGCGGGCTTTCCACGAAACTCATGCCCTGCAGTGCGGGTACTGCACACCGGGGATGATCATGCAATCGATTGATCTGCTCAATGAGAATCCGAACCCCACCGAGGATGAGATACGGCTGGGCATCGAGGGAAACCTCTGTCGCTGCACCGGATACCAGAACATCGTCAAGGCCATCCAGCAGGCCGCCGGCCAGAATGCGGGCGCGGCAAGATGACCGCCCCCAGCGAGGTCACAGCCCCGGCCGGCGCCGCCGAGGATCGCGAGGTCGGAAAGCCGCGCGCCCGCAAGGAGGATCAGCGGCTGATCACCGGCCGCAGCCGCTTCACCGACTCGATCGTGCTGCCCGGAATGCTGCACCTGGCGATGGTGCGTTCACCATTCGCGCACGCCACCATCACCAACGTCAACACCGAGGCGGCGACAGCGGCCAACGGTGTCTTCGCCGTCATCACCGGCGCGGACGTCAAGGACACCCAGGGCGGATTGCCCAACGCCTGGCCGATCGTGCCGGATCAGAAAACCCCCAACCACCCGTCGATCGCGGTGGACACCGTCAACTTTGCCGGCGAGATCGTCGCAGCCGTCATCGCCCGCAGCCCGCAGGCCGCCCGCGACGCCGCCGAGCTGGTGGACGTCGATTACGACGAACTCGAACCGGTGCTCGACCTGACAGAAGCCTCGACCGACAAGTCGGTGATCCATACAGATCTTGGAACCAACATCTCGGCGCACTTCGTCTTCGATTCGAAGGAGGCAGGCACCGGCGGTGACGTTGAGGCCGCCATCGACACGGCGCGCGCCGACACCGCCGGCAGCGTGGTGGTCGAGCGGACGTTGCGGCAGAACCGGCTGATCCCGGCGTTCATGGAACCGCGGAGTTGGGTCTGCGACCCCACCGGCGAGCGGCTGGTGCTGTACGCCGCCACCCAGATACCGCACGTACTGCGGGTGATGCTGGCGCTGACACTGGGCATTTCCGAGTCGAAGCTGCGGATCGTGGCGCCCGACGTCGGGGGCGGTTTCGGCGGCAAGCTTCAAGTGACACCGGAGGAAGTGATCACCATCCTGGCCGCACAGAAGATGCGCCGGCCGGTCAAGTACACCGAAACCCGCTCGGAATCGATGGTCTCCGGGCACCACGGCCGTGACCAGATCCAGAAGCTGACCATGTCGGCGACCAGGGACGGCGCCATCACCGGATTCAAGGTGGAGCTACTCGCCGACATGGGCGCCTACCTGGCGCTCCTCGGCGGCGGCGTGCCGGCGCTCGGCACCTTCATGTTCAACGCCATCTACAAGATCCCGGCGTACCGCTTCGATCTCACCACGGTCTTCACCAACAAGACCTGGACGGACGCCTACCGTGGCGCCGGCCGGCCGGAGGCGACGTTCGCCGTTGAGCGGATGCTGGACGAATTGGCTACCGAGCTGGAAATCGAGCCACTTGAGCTGCGGCAACGCAACTGGATCAACCACGACGAGTTCCCGTTCACCACCGTTTCCGGGCTCACCTACGACTCCGGCAACTACGAGGCGGCCACCGAAAAGGCCAAGCAGCTCTTCGGCTACGACGAACTGCGGGCGGAGCAGAAACATCGGCGGGAGTCGGGCGATCCTGTCCAGCTCGGCATCGGCATCTCGACGTTCACCGAGATGTGTGGACTCGCCCCGTCCAGGGTGCTCGGCTCGCTGGCCTACGGGGCCGGCGGCTGGGAATACGCCTCGATCCGGATGCTTCCCACCGGCAAGGTCGAGGTGGTGACGGGCTCGACGCCGCACGGCCAGGGCCACGAAACGGCCTGGAGCCAAATCGTCGCCGACAAGCTGGGCGTGCCCTTCGACGACATCGAGGTGCTACACGGCGACACCGCCATCGCCCACAAGGGAATGGACACCTACGGCTCGCGATCGCTGACCGTGGGGGGCCAGGCGGTGCTGAACGCGGCCCAGAAGGTGCTGGACAAGGCGAAACCCCTTGCGGCGCACCTGCTCGAGGCCTCCGAGGACGATCTGGAGTTCGCCGCGGGCAAGTTCACCGTCAAGGGCACCGACACCTCGATCGGCATCGGCGACCTGGCGCTGGCCACCTTCGCCGCGCACAACCTGCCGGACGGGATGGAGCCGTCGCTGGATTCGGACGCCACCTACGACCCGATCAACTTCTCGTTCCCGCACGGCACCCACCTGGCTGCCATCGAGGTGGATACCGAGACCGGAATGGTGAAGCTGCGCAAGTATGTGGCGGTCGACGACATCGGCAACGTGGTGAACCCGCTGATCGCCGAGGGCCAGGTGCACGGCGGCCTGGCCCAGGGCATTGCGCAGGCAATGTTCGAGGATGCGGTGTACGACGACCACGGCACCCTGGTGTCCGGATCGTTCGTCGACTATCTGGTGCCGACCGCTTCCGACCTGCCGCACTTCGATACGGCCATGAACGTGACCCCGTCCACCTACAACGACCTGGGCGCCAAGGGCGTCGGCGAGGCGGGCACCATCGCCTCGACTCCGGCCATCGTCAACGGTGCGATCGACGCGGTTCGGCACCTAGGGGTGACGGACCTGCCGATGCCGTTGTCGCCGTTCGCCGTCTGGAAGGCGTTGCAGGGCAACGGATCCACCGACTCCAGTGCAGCGGCAGCGAAGGGCACCGGGTTGGGGGGCAACGACCCAGGCGGAACTGAAACCTCGGCGATGGCCGCCGGCGGCGTTGCCGACGGCAGCGAACCGGTCACCGCACCTGCGGAAGCCAGCGACAACCAGCGCAACGACCAGAACGGAGCCACCTCATGATTCCGGCAGCGTTTGACTATCGGGCGCCGACGTCGATCGAGGACGCCTTGGCGTTGCTCGGTGGCGCCGGCGACAGCGAGGTGAAGGTGCTGGCCGGCGGGCAGTCGCTGCTGCCGGTGTTGCGGTTGCGGCTGGCTGCTCCGGAGCTGGTGATCGACCTGGGCAAGATCGACGGGTTGAGTGGCGTCTTTATGGACGGCGACGCCGTCGTCATCGGGGCGATGACAACGCATCATGAGGTCGCCACCAACGCGGTCGTCGCCGAGCACCTTGCGCTGCTGCACCAGGCAGCCAGCACCGTCGCGGATCCGCAGGTCCGGCACCGCGGCACCTTCGGCGGGGCGCTGGTGCACGCTGACCCGGCCGGCGATCTGCTGGCTCCGGCGCTGGCCCTGGACGCCGAAATGGTGATCGCCGGCGCTTCCGGGACCCGCACCGTGCCGGCGGCGGAATTCTTCTCCGGGCTGTTCAGCACCGCGGTCGGCGAAGACGAGATCCTCACCCAGGTGCGGATTCCCAGCCACGCCGGTTGGGGTGCCAGGTACGAGAAGTTCACCAGGGTGTCGCAGCAGTGGTCGATCGTCGGAGTCGCCGCCACCGTTCGGGTGGACGGCGGGTCGATCGCCGAGGCTGCGGTCGCGCTCACCAACATGGGTTCGACCCCCATTCGAGCGTCGGCGGTGGAGCAGGCGTTGGTCGGCGTCACCACGTCTTCCGGCGGCGCTGCGTCCGAATCCGCCGCATCAGCCGCGGTGGCGGCGGCGGTGGAGTCGGTCGCTGACGGCACCGCCCCACCCACCGATCTCAACGGTGACGCGGACTATCGCCGTCACCTGGCCGCAGTATTGACCAGACGGGCCGTGCTGGCCGCCGCCGGAGCTGCCTGATGGAGCTGCAGCACCACTTCACCGTTCCGGCTTCGCTGGACGAGGTCTGGGCCGCGTTCAACAACCTGGACCGGATCGGTGGCTGCCTGCCCGGCGCCAGCATCGAGTCGATGGACGGTGACGACTTCACCGGTTCGGTGAAGGTAAAACTCGGCCCGATCTCGTTGGTATACAACGGATCCGGCCGTTACACCAGCAGGGACGAATCGGCCGGCCGGGTGGTGATCCAGGCCAAGGGCAAGGACAAGCGCGGCAACGGCACCGCATCGGCGACCATCACCGCCCAGCTGATCGGTTCCGCAGGATCCGACACCACGGTCGATGTGACGACCGACCTGGCGATCACCGGCAAGCCCGCCCAGTTCGGCCGCGGGGTGATCCAGGATGTCTCCGACAAGCTGCTGGGGCAGTTCGTCGACTGCATCAAGGACAAGCTCGGCGGAGCGCCGGGCGCTGCGGCCCCGACTGCTTCTGCTGCCGATGCGGTGGCTGCTGATGCGGCGGCCACATCCGGGTCTTTTCCCCGCGACGACAGTCCGCTGCCGCCGCCGGCCACCGATGCGTTGTCCGCGTCCGAACGACCGACGCCGAGACCACCGGACCGAGACACGTACGGTGCTGCGAAAGCCGGGCCGGCACCTGCGGAGCTCGATCTGTTCTCAACCTTCGGGCCGGTGCTGGTG
>JALYXB010000153.1 GCA_030947305.1 Actinomycetota bacterium
TGCGACAACTCAGGGTGGGCATGCAGGTCGCGCCGGAAGGCCACCAACTCGTCGAGGCGCCCGCTGAGAAACTTGTCCAGCCAGGGTGGCCCGTTACCGGAGGAATCGTCGGTGACCATCGGAACGGCGGTGGGACCGTAATCGACAACGCCGATGGCGGAGCTGGGGGGCGTCACACGGCTGGATCTTACCGAGCCGCGGTGGGTGAGCCGACCCGGCCGTGCCGAGTGATCAGCGAACCCGATCGAGGCCGACCCCGCGCCCTTTACTAGTCTGGCCCACAGTTTGTCGACATTCGGCCCAGATCACACTCGATAGGACTACTGACGTTTGTGCCATTCAGCCCATTGTGTGACCATCATGCCGACATGAAGTCCGGGTGACATGCCGAACAGTTCCGGCAAGTCCGGTTGCGCGGGACGAAGGGCACCTGATGGGGCAGCATTCAAGGTACGTGTTCGGGCAAGGAGCGAAGAGAGCGCTCGCTTGCGTCGTCGGACTGGTCGCCGGACTGTTGATGATCACCGCTACGCCCGGCATCGCGCCACCGGCCGCGGCCAGCGTCCGCACCCCTTTCACCGCGTCCTTCAACACTCAGGACAACGGTGCCATAGCCATGACCGGAAACTCGCAGATGTCGTGCCCGACGAGCACCGCCTGCACCGCGGCTCGCAGCGGGACTGCCAGCGCGACGAACAACAACAACAACGCGTGGAACATGCGGTTCCTGGATCAGGACACCTCCAACACCACCAGCAATTCGACCAGCGCCGGCTTGACCGTCCCCGCCGGGTCCACCGTGCTGTACGCAGTCCTGACATGGGGCGGTCGGCAGATTGGCGGCTCCGGCGGCGTCAAGGCTGCGGGCCGCATCAATCAGGTCCAGTTCCAAGTGCCGGGTGGTTCTTACACCACCTTGACAGCGGGCAAGGTCATCGATCCGGGTCTCAACACCGGCACCGATTCCTCGCCCTACTTTGCCTCGGCCGACGTCACCAACGCAGTGAAAACAGCCGGCAACGGCACCTACTGGGTAGGTAACATCGCGGCCGCCACCGGACAAGATCGTTACGCCGGTTGGTCGCTGACGGTTGTCTACCGAAACCCGGCTTTTCCATTGCGGGATCTACGGGTCTACGAAGGCTTCGCCGACGTCACCAGCGCTGCCGGCAACAATTCGGTCGACATACCCATCTCCGGCATCTTGACACCGGCCACCGGCACGGTGAACGCGGCGATCGGCTTCGTGGCCTGGGAGGGCGACCTGGGCATCACCGGCGATGGTGCCGCATTAGTCAACAATGGCACCGTGACTCCGCTGTCCAACGCGTCAAGGCCGGCGGACAATTTCTTCGACTCCGCGATCGCCGAAGCGGGAGCGAACATCACGGACCGCAATCCCAACTACGTGAACAACCTTGGCGTCGACATCGGGCAGCCCAACGCCAACGGGGCGATACCCAACAATGCGACTTCCACGACGGTGCGGGTGACCACGAACGGCGACTTCTACTATCCGACGCAGATCACCTCCCAGATCGACCTGTTCACGCCGGCGTTCAACCCGATCAGCAAGACCGTGACAAACCTGTCCGGCCACGATCCGGCGCAACCGGGCGACACCCTCGAGTACCAGCTCAACTTCACCAATACAGGCGCGGACTTTGCCGACAACGCCGTCATCCGGGATCCGCTGCCAGCCAACACGACCTACGTCCCGGGTTCGCTGAGTGTGCTGGCCGGTGCGGGGCAGGGCGCGAAGACCGACGCCGCGGGTGACGACACAGCCGAGTACGTTGCCGCGTCCAGGCTGGTCAGATTCAGAGTCGGGACCGGCGCGTCCGCCACCGCCGGTGGAACGCTCGCCCCGAATGCCTCCGTCACTGCCCGGTTCCGGGTGACCGTCGACCGGGCAGCGGTTGGCAGCGCTCTCAACAACGGCGCCCTGCTGGACTATCGGGCACGGACGATCGGCAAGGACTACACCTTCACCGGGAACGTCGTCTCCACCCCGGTGCAGCAGCTGGCCGATCTGGCGATCAGCAAGACATCGGACCCGACGACCCAGACCGCAGGCGGCACTCTTGTCTATCGCCTGCAGGTCACCAACAACGGACCGAACGCTGCCACCAACGTGGTGGTCACCGACACCCTGCCCACCGGCGTCAACTACGTGTCCGCGGCGCCACCGACCGGTACCACCTGCACCGCCACCGGCAACAAGATCACCTGTACCACGTCCAGCCTGGCCAACGGTGCGACGCTGGCCATCCCGATCACCGTGTCGGTGCCGCCAGGGTCCGCTTCCGGCACCCTGGCGAACACCGCCACCGTCGCCTCCGACACCGCCGACGATGTGGCCGGCAACAACACCGCAACGGCCACCACTATCATTACCCAGCTGTCCGACGTCTCGCTGACCAAGAGTGGCGCACCGGCAACGGTGATCGCCGGCAACCAGGTCACCTACACGCTGACCGCCAGCAACGTCGGACCATCCACCGCAGCCGCTGTCCAGGTGACCGATGTGCTGCCGGCCGGCGTCACTCTGGTCTCGGCAACCAGTACTGCCGGCAGCTGTGCACAGTCCGGCAGCAACGAAGTCTGCCAGCTCGGACCGCTTGCGCCCGGCGAACAACAAGCGATCACCATCGTGGTCAAAACGGCAGCGAACCTGGCTGCCGGGTCGCTCACCAACACTGCTACGGCCAGCACCACCACCCCGGAATCCAGTGGGGCCAACAACTCTGCGACAGCTACCACGACCGTCGCCACCAGTGCTGATGTCTCCGTCACCAAGACAGCCCCGGCAACGGCGACCGCCGGTACTGCCGTCAACTTCACCATCAGGGTGAACAACTCGGGTCCGTCGGACGCACAAGGCGTTACGGTGTCCGATCCTCTGCCCGCCGGCTACACGGCTACCTCAGCGTCCAGCACCCAGGGAACATGCACCATCGGGGCGACGGTCAGGTGCACTATCGGCACCGTCGCCCAAGGTTCGACGATCACCGTGACGGTGCTGGGCATCGTCGACTCGACGCTGCCCCCTGGCGACCTGACGAACACGGCCAATGTCAACAGCACTACCGCAGACCCCAATGCCACAAACAACTCTGATAACGCCACCGTGCACATCGTCGGCAGCGCCGATCTGGCCCTGTCCAAGTCGTCCAGCCCGGCCACCATCACCTACGGACAGCCGGTCAGCTACCAGCTGACCGTGACCAACAACGGTCCGTCGACGAGTTCCGGGGTGATCACCAGCGATCTGCTGCCAGCCGGGTTCACCTTCGCCAGCTCCGCCGACGGCTGCGTCGCGACAGCCAACAACACGGTGACCTGCTCGATCGGAACCGTGCCGGTCGGCACCACCGCCACCCGCAGTTTCGTGGTCAACACCCCGTCGAGTGGCCCGACCCCGATCACCAACACCGCTAGGGTCTCTGCCGATACCCCCGATCCGACGCCGGGCAACAACACCGCGAGTGCGGTGTCCAATGGCCAGGCTCAGGCAGACCTGTCGCTGACCAAGGCGACGCTCACCGACAACCCACGGTCGGGCGGCGCCATTGCCTACCAACTCGTCGTCACCAACAACGGCCCGTCCGATGCTCCCGCCAGCGTGATCGTCGACACCCTGCCAACCGGCATCAGCTACGCGTCGGCCGCCGGTGCGACCTGTTCGGCCGCCGGCCAGACAGTGACCTGCGCCGTCGGCACGATACCCAATGGCCAGCAGCGCACCATCACCCTGAACGGCACCATCGGCAACAACACCCGAGGCTCATCGACCAACACCGCGACGGTGAGTTCGGCCGCCGCCGATCCGTCCCCCGGCAACAACACCGCCGGCAGCACAGTCACCATCCAGGCGATCGCCGACCTGGCCGTCACCCTGACACCGCGGTCGCCCACGGTGATAGCCGGCGAGAAGGTGACCTACGACCTGGTGGTGACCAATAACGGGCCAGCTACCGCCGACGCCACCGTCATCACCGGTTCGGTGCCCCCTGGCATGACTCCGGTCCCCGGATCCAGCGGCGGTGCCTGCACTGTCAGCGGCGGCACCGTCACCTGCCCGGTCGGAAATCTGGTGAACGGCCAGGTGATCCGCATCCAGCTGGTGGCCACCGTCAACGCCTCGACGCCGGCCGGTGATCTCACCGGCAGCGCCACCGTCGGCTCCACCACCACCGATCCGATCCCGGCCAACAACTCCGCGACGGCGACGGTGACCGTGGTGACCAGGGCGGACCTGGCCGTCAGCAAGTCCGTCACGCCCGACTCGTTGGTGGCCGGCAGCACCGCCAGCTACTCGGTCGTGGTCACCAACAACGGACCGTCCGACGCGGTCGGTGCCACAGTCAAAGACACCATCCCGACCGGCCTGACACCGACCGGATCGTCCGCCACCATCGGATCCTGCTCGGTCGCCGGGCAGCAGATCACCTGCACCGCAGCGACCCTGGCTGCCGGTCAAACGATGACCGTGCGTATCCCCGTCGCCGTCGCCGCCAACGCCACCGGCCCGATCACGAACGCAGCGAGCGCAACCTCCGACACCCAGGATCCGATCCCGGCGAACAACGCGGCGAGCATCACCAGCCCGGTCGGCAGCAGCGCCGATCTGCGGCTGACCAAGACGGCGGATCAGTCGACCGCCACGGCGGGGTCGGCGCTGACCTACACCCTGACGCTCACTAACACCGGACCCTCCGACGCCGCGGCCACCACCCTGTCCGACACCCTGCGCGGGGGAATGACGGTGCTGCCCGACGGGGTCTCCGCCCCGAATGGCAACTGCACCGTGTCGACCGATCGGGTCACCGTCAGCTGCTCCTTCGGCACCCTGCCGGCCGGCCAATCCAGAGTGGTTGTCATCGACGCCCTGGTGCCGCAGGACACCCCCACCGGCAGCACGCTGGTCAACGTAGCGACAGCGGACTCACCCACCCCCGATCCGAGCCAGGACGACCGCACGGCCGAGGTCGACACCTCCGTCGACACCTCGGCGGACATCGTCGTTGCCAAGGCCCCGGTGAACACCTCACCAGATGCCGGAACCCAACAGTCGTACGTGATCTCGGTGTCCAACAACGGCACGTCGCTGGCCAGGGGCGTGGTGTTCACCGACCCGCTGCCGGCCGGAACCACGTTCGTCTCCGCGATCTCCAGTATCGGCGTTTGCTCCTCCGCCGACGGCAGCATTCGGTGCGACATCGGCGACCTACCAGCCGGTAGATCCGCCACCGTGCAAACCACTGTGCAGCTGGCATCCAACATTGCGGGCTCGAATCTCACCAACGTCGCCCACGCGTCGTCGATGCCGGCAACCGGCGATCCAACGCCGGATCCGGATACCACGAACAACTCCTCGACGGTCACCCAGGTCGTTGCCGCCCGATCAAATCTGCAGTTGAAGAAGGCCGTCACCAGCGGCCCAGTGGTGGCCGGCGACCGGGTGACCTACCAGGTCACGCTGACCAACAACGGTCCGTCGGACGCCGCCAACCCGTTCATCGCCGACCCGATCGCTTCCGACGTCAGTTTCGTCAGCGCCGACGCAGGTACCGACGGATCGTGTGCCGCTTCCGGCACCCCTCCGGATCCGGTCACGGTCAACTGCACCTGGCCGTCGGTGCCGAACGGCGGACAACGGGTGGCCACCATCACGGTGCTGGTCCCGGCCGACACCACCGACTCGTCGATCAGCAATAGCGTGACGGGTGGGTCGGACAGCTTCGACCCGACCCCGCCGACCGCGACCACTACCGACGCCGTCACCGAAGACGCCGATCTGACGATCCACAAGGATTTGCTGTCCGGTCAGCCGATAGCGGGCGGCACTGTCCGTTGGCAGATCACCGTGCATAACAACGGACCGTCCACCGCGCGCGCGGTCGCAGTGCAGGACAAGATCCCGACAGCCGTCACCCTCGGTGCCGTCCCGGTATCCGCCCAGGGCACCTGCACCTCGACCGGCACTCCGCAGACCGTCGACTGTGCGCTGGGTGATCTGGCGCCGAATGCCGATGCGATCGTTGTCGTCACCGGCACGCTCGCCGCCGACTTCGCCGGGGCCGAGCTGGACAACACTGCCACTACATCGTCACCCACTCCCGACTCGACCCCGGGCAACAACGAGGTCACGATCCACAGCCCGACGACCACCCAGGCAGATCTCAACATCACCAAGACCGGTGCACCTGCCACTCTCACTGCCGGCCAACCGGTCACCTGGACGCTCACTGTCAGCAACCCGAGCGGACCGTCGGACGCCGACACGGTGACCATCACCGACCCACTTCCGGCGGGGGTCAGCGATCTTACTGCCGCTGTGCCAGGTGGGAATTGCACCATCTCCGGCAGCCTGCTCACCTGCACGGTGCCCACCATCGGCATCGGCAGTTCCGCAGTGGTCACCGTGCACGGCACCGTTCAGTCCAACTACACCGGCGACAGCCTGGCCAACGCCGCCCGGGTGTCCGCCAAGACCCCGGATCCGAACCAGGCCGACAACTCCGCGAGCGCGCAGAACCCGGTGACTACCGCTGCCGACCTCAGCGTCACCAAGACCGGTCCGCCGCAGGCAGCAAAGGGTGATTCCATCCAATGGACCGTCACGGTGCACAACGCCGGCGCGTCCGACGCTACGAATGTCCAGCTCACCGACCAGCTGCCGGCAGGCCTGCTGGGTACCAGTGTCACCGGGCCCGCTGGGCCGTGCCCGGTCACTGCCGGCGCCGCCACCTGCAACCTTGGCACAATGATCGTCGGCACCGACGCCACCATCACCGTCTCGGCAACCATTGACCCGGCGAGCCCTGCTACCGCACTGACTAACCGCGCCACCGTCAACAGCAGCACCAGGGACAACAACCAGGCAAACAACTCGGCAAGTTTCACTACCCAGCTCAGCACCGCCGCCGACCTGACCATTCACAAGCAGCTGACCGGCACCGCCGTCGCCGGGCAACCGATCAGCTGGGTCATCACCATCGACAACATCGGGCCGTCGGCCGCCAGTAACGTCGTCATCAGCGACGCAGTTCCCCACGGAGTCACCGATGTGACGGCGTCGCTGCCGGGCGCCGCGCCCTGCACCGTTGTCGGTGGCAGCATCCAATGCACGCTGGACTCACTCGCCCCGGGCAACCCTGACCAGATCACCGTCAGCGGAACGCTCGCTGCCGATTACGGATCGGACCAGATCGCCAATACTGCAACAATTTCCAGCGCCACCACCGACCCCGACAGCACTAACAACTCGAGCACAGCCACCTCGCCGGTCGGCCACTCGGCCGATGTGAACATCGGCAAGGCCATCACCTCTGGTCCACCGATTGCCGGTGCGCCTGTCACCTTCGAGCTGGACGTCAGCAACAGCGGACCGTCGGACGCCAGCGGAGTGCTGGTCAACGACTCGTTGCCGGCCACCGTGCTGAACGCGTCTACCGACAACCCCGATTGCACCGTCACCAACGGAGTGGTGGCGTGCGACCTCGGGACGGTTGCCAACGGTCAGACCGTGAAGATCACCGTCACCGGCACGCTGTCGCAAGACCTCGGCGACCATTTCGCGAACACCGCAACTGTGTCCGCCGACACCACCGACCCCAACGCCGGGAACAACTCGTCGACGGCTGCCTATGCCGTTGGCGATTCCGCCGATCTGTCGATCACCAAGACCGGGCCGGCGACGGTCACCGCAGGCAGTACCGCTACCTGGTCGGTGGTGGTGACCAACAGTGGCCCGTCCAATGCCCGCGACGTGGTGTTGGACGAGCAGACACCCGTCGGCGTCAGCGATCTGGCTGTGACTCTGCCGGACGGCACCAGCTGCGCGGATCCGCAGCGCTGCGTGCTCGGCACCTTGGCTCCCTCCGATTCGGTGACCGTGACCGTCACCGGCACGGTGGATTCCGGCTACCAGGGACCGACCGTGGTGAACAGCGCCTCTGTCGCCTCGGCCACCGGAGATCCGGACGGCCGTAACAACAGTGCGCAGTCGACATCGACGGTGGACAGAAGCGCGACCTTCACGGTGACCAAGACCTCCCATCCCGCCACCCTGGTGCCCGGAGAGCCGGCGATCTACACGATCACCGTGCACAACACTGGACCGTCGGACGCTCCGGCGTCGTCGCTCACCGATGCGCTGCCGGACGGCATTACCGTCCGGGCGCCGGGTGTTACCAGCAGCCAGGGCTCCTGCACGCCTATCGGCCGCCGACTGGATTGTTCGTTGGGCACCATCACGTCCGGCGCCGATGCCACGATCACGGTGCCGGTGTCGATTGATCCCGCATTCCCCCGCCCGACCATCGTCAACAGCGCCACGGCGTCCAACCGCTACGGTCCTGACGCGACCGGCACCGTCACTAGCGATGTCACCCCGAAGGCCGATCTGACGGTTCGCAAGACCGGGCCGGCCACGGTGACCGCCGGCTCGCCGATCACCTGGACCATCGACGTCGACAACGCCGGTCCGTCGACCGCTCGTGACGTGGTGCTGGTCGACACCCTCCCTGCCGGCGTCCATGGCGTGGATGTGACGGCGTCGCAGGGCAGCTGCGCGGTGGACATTGGCGTGGTGCGCTGTGTAATCGGTGCGTTGGCCGGCGGCGACCAGGCGTCCGTCCAGGTGACTATCGCGCACAACCTCGACCCGTCGTTCACCGGTTCTCTGCTGGTCAACACGGCGGAAGCCACCTCGCCGACGCCGGAGCCGCAAGTCCCCGACCCGGCCGATCCGACCAAGGGCGGACGCGTCTCCAGCGTCACGACGACGGTGACCACCAAAGCGGATGTCCAGGTGTTCAAGTCCACCGACACCCCAACGGCTGCACCGGGCGACCGCGTCAGCTGGCGGATCGTCGCGCGTAACAACGGGCCGTCGACCGCCAGGAACGTCGTCGTCACCGACAGCCTGCCGACCGGTCTGTCCGACGTCACCTTCTCGCCGCCGGCCGGCGTCGGCTGCACCGCCGTCGGCCGCTGCACCGTCGGTGATCTGATGCCCGGCCAGGCCAACGAGAAGGTGATCACCGTCGTCGGCACCATCAACCAGAACGACACCGACGACCGCATCACCAACAGCGCCTCCGCAACCAGCGACACGGCCGATCCCAATCCCGGCAACAACTCTGTCGACTCGCCCATCCTGCTCAGCCCGACGGCCGACCTCCGACTCGAGAAGACCGGCCCGGCCACCGCGGTGCCGGGTGGGCGGATCAGCTGGCGGCTCACCGTCACCAACCTGGGTATTTCGACGGCGCGGGACGTCAGCATCGTGGATCGCCTACCGGCCGGCATCTCCCATGTCGCCGTCACCGGGCCGCTGCCCACCGGAGTCACCTGCGCCACGCCGAGCACCGACATCACCTGCAGCGCAGCAATAATCGATCCGGGAGCTCGACACGCCGTCACTGTGACCATTACTGCCACCATCGATCCCGGCACCACGGCTGCGCTGACGAACTCCGCAACTGCAACATCACCGACAGCCGATCCGATCCCCGACAACAACACCGACTCGGTGACCACCACCATCCAGCCGCAAGCCGACCTTCGGATCAGCAAGAGCGGCCCGAAGACGATCACCGCCGGTGCGCCCATTGCCTGGACCGTCACCCTCACCAACGCCGGACCGTCAACTGCGCGCAGCGTCAAGATGACCGATGCCGCGCCGAAGGGTGTCACGGGTTTCACCTTCGACCCACCGGCGGGGGTCAGTTGCACCGTCGCCTCCTGCGCTGTCGGCGACCTTGCGCCGAACCAGACGGTGACGATCAGGGTCACCGGGACCGTTGCCGCGGCGCCGGCCGGCACCGTGCTGCAGAACGTCGCATCGGTCACCTCCGACACCGCAGATCCCAAGCCCGACAACAACTCCGCTGCCTGGGCCACTTCGATCGGGTCGCCCCCGCCCAGCGCCGACCTGGCGATCAGCAAGTCGGCAACGTCGGCCGCGCCGGTCGCGGGTGGGACCGTCGGTTGGCAGCTCGTTGTAGTGAACAACGGTCCGGCAGCCGCCGCGGACGTGGTGGTGACCGACCCGTTGCCGGCCGGATTCCAGCTCGCCGGCGACCCGCCCGTCGGCTGCATGGTTGTCGCCGGCACGGTGCGCTGCAACCTCGGAGAGCTGTCCGACGGGCAACGAAAGACCATCCGGTTGCAGACATCCATCGACAGCTCGGTGATCGGCCGGGTGACGAACGCCGCCAGAGTGTCGTCGGCAACACCGGATCCGGACCTGGCCAGCAACGTGGCGTCGGCCGCCGTGACGGTGAGTCCGCCGCCCACCACCACACCGCCCACCACCACACCGCCCGCCACCACACCGCCCGCCACCACCCCACCCACTAC
>JALYXB010000214.1 GCA_030947305.1 Actinomycetota bacterium
CACGCCCGTCATCGTCATCACCACCACCGGCCGGTGCTGCACCTGCACCGATCGGGTGTCGCCGGTTTCGTGGATGGTCGCCAGCTGGTCACGCACGCAGGGGGAGGCGTTGGGCTCAATTTCCTGCGGATTGGTCATGCTCGCATTCAACGCCCGGCACCGGTTGGCTGATTCCTCAACTCCGAGAGTCGGAGGAAGCTGGCGCGTTGACAGCGGTTCCGTCATGCAGCAGCACCACCCTGTCGGCCAGCGCCATCAACGACTGATCGTGGGTGGTCACGACCGCGGCCACCCCCAGCCGATGCACCAGTTGCTGGATCAACTCGAGGACGGTGCCGGCGGTCGCGCTGTCCAGCTGGGCCGTCGGCTCGTCGGCCAGCAGCAACCGCGGTCGGGCCACCAGCGCTCTGGCCAGGCTCACGCGCTGCTGTTGACCGCCGGACAGCTCGTAGGGCCGCTGTTCGCCGTGGCCGGTCAGCCCGACATCGGCCAGCACCTCGTCGACCCTGGCGTCCCGCTCGGCGGCCGGCATTCGCAGCAGCCGCAGCGGCACCTCGACGTTCTCCCGCGCCGACAGCATCGGCAGCAGCCCGAACGATTGGAATACGTAGCCTATGTACTCCCTGCGCAGCTTGGACAGCTGCCGATCGGAGCTCTGGGCATAGTTCTGCCCGGCCAGCGTCACCTGACCAGAGGTCGGTCGGTCCAGCCCGGCCAGCAGATTCAGCAGCGTCGTCTTGCCGGCGCCGGAGGGTCCGGCCAGCACCACCAGCTCACCGGGCCGGACGGACAGGTCGATGTGGTTGTTGGCGACCCGATCACCTGCCGGCGTCTTGAACACCCGGGTGACGTCGTGCGCCACCAATAGCGCTTCGGCATCGGAGGGCGGCGCGGCAGATCCGTGCGCGACGAACTCCGATGTTGCCGGACCTGTGGCGGCGGGCGGGACGATGGGGATCCGGTCAGTGCGCGGCGAGCTATCCGAGTCCTGTTGCGCCGCAGGCACAGTGGGAGCCGAGGTCGCAAGTCGGGCCGGCGGGTGCACGTCCGTCCCGGACGGCCGCCCCGAGGCGCCCGGCAGCGGTACCGAGGCACCGGGAGGACGTATCGATTCGAACCCGGCATCAGGGAACAGCGGATCGCGCTCGGTCATCGCTGCCCTTTCGATCGCCCATTCTGCGACCAGTCAATGGTCGGACCGGACTCCTGTGGCCACACCGCGACGTGATCTTCCTGCTCGTTCAACCGGACCCGCTGACGCAACCCGAGAGCGCGAACCATCTCCGGCGGCAGCTGCATGCGGCCGACCCGATCGAGAACAGCGAAGTTCTCCGCGGCCTGAAACTGGTCGCCGTCGGCGCCGATCACGGTGCGGCGCAGCGTTTCCGCGGCGATCCTGCCATCTCGGATCTGGATCGTGCGGCGCACGTGCTCGGACACGTTGGCGTCGTGGGTGACGATCAACGTGGTGGTACCGACCTGCTCATTCACCTCGCGGATGGTCTCAAGCACCACCTGGGTGGACGCCTCATCGAGCTCTCCGGTCGGCTCGTCGGCCAGCAGCACTTTCGGGTCGTTGGCCAGCGCTACCGCGATCGCGACTCGCTGCTGCTGACCGCCGGACATCTCCGCCGGTAGCTTGTCCGCCTGTTCGGTGGCGTTCGTCAGATCAAGCAGCTCCGCGATCCTGGCCTTCGGCCGTGGATAACCAGCGACTGCCAGTACTACGGCAATGTTCTCGGCACCGGTGAGATAGGGCAACAGGTTGCGCGCGGTCTGTTGCCAGACGAATCCGACTGCCTTGCGTTGGTAGGCAACGCGCTCGTGCCTGGACATGCCGACCAGCCGATGCCCGGCGACCGTCGCAGTTCCGGCCGTCGGCTGGTCGATACCGGACAGGATCGACAGCAGGGTCGACTTGCCTGACCCGGATGCCCCGACGATCGCCACCAATTCCGCGGTCTCGATGCGCAGGCTGAGCCCTTGCAGCGCTTGCACTTCCACTCCTTCTGCGGTGTACACCCGCACCAGATCACGACACACCACCGCGGCCGTGGTGTCGTCATCGGGGTCGACCACCACCCTGGTGTCCGTGGTCGGCTGGACGCCTGGCTCACTCATCGTGCTCACTCCTCTGTTCTCATCAGCACAGCGGCGCTGGCTCGTTGGGCCAGCGCCGCGGATATCGCCACCGCCAGCACGATCACCGCGACGAAGCCACCGATCACCACCACCAACGCCCATGGCGCGATCGACAGCGCCGGCTGACCAGCGCCACCGGTGAACGCCCGCAGATCGACGACCGCTCCGATCAGCGCCGCCAGCCCCACTCCGAAGCCGCCGCCCACCACCGCCGCCGTCAGCGCTGGGGGCGTCTGCTCCCATGAGGCCAGCTGGGCGACCTGTCGGCGGTTCAACCCGAGTAGCCGCAACACCGCCAGCAGCCGATTGCGCGCGTTGGTCCCGGACACCGCCGTCACCAGCACCGCCAACGCCATCAGTAACACCCCGAGGATGGTCGAGACGATCAGCGCTGTCCGCATACCGCCGATGGTCGGCGCGGCCTTCAACGCCGCAATCGCATCGCCGGGGCGTTGCAGCACCGCATTCGGCCCGACGATCATGCGGATCGCGGCGTCGATAGCCGCGTTGTCGGCACCCGGCCGTTCGCTGATCAGCATGTTGTCCGGCACGTCGCCGGTGTTCAGCAGCGAATCAGCGACGGTGATATCGACCAGCACCCAGTCCTTGGCGACACCCAGACCAGTGGGGAATGGCCCGGTCCCGACGATGTTCAGCGTCTTGCCATTGCCGCTCCGCGCGGTCGGCGCGGCCAGCTGCGCCCGTACCGAGTCGGACACCACGACGGGTATTCCGGCCGCCGTCGGGGTCAACCCAGCTGGCACCCGCGGGGCACCAGGAATGTCGCGCTGCACATCGCCGAAGCTGGCCGTGTCGGCGAAGTACAAGGTGACGTCCTGCGATCGGCCGCCGGAACTGATGGTCAGGGTGCCGCCGAGTCCTACTGCCGTCGCTGCCCGCACGCCAGGCACCTTTCGCGCCCTGGCGACCAGATTTTCTGTCATGAAGGCGCCCGTTACCGACAAGTCGGCGCCGACAGCGCGCTCTCCGGCGATGGTGATTCCGGAGCTCACCGTCGACAACGTCACCACCGAGAACATCGCCACAGCCACCCCCGTGACGGTAGCCAGGATGAGCGGGATTCCGACCAGCGGATCGCGCAGGGCCCTGAGAGCGCCGAGGAACCCGACGGCGCCGCTGCGGCGGCGCAGGAACTTCTGTATCGCCAGTAGCGGCAACGGATACAAACGGATCACCAGCACGCAGACGGCCAGCGTCAGGAACACCGGGGAGGCGGCCACCAGCACATCAGCGCCGCCGCCGGCGCCCGTCGTCAGGCCGCCGGACAGCAACAGGAACAGCGACAGTCCGGCCAACCCGACGACCAGCACCTCGACGATCCATCTGATTCTGTTGCCGGCCCGCACACCGAAGTCTGATCGCACCATCCGCAGCCGATTCGCCGAGACCCCTGCCGGCAGCGCAACCGCGGGCGCCAGCCCGAGCAGCACGCCGGCAAGCAGCGCCCACCATGGCACCGTCCAGCCAAACATCAGCTCCACCCCCAGCATTGAGACAGCGACCGCCGGTACGCCGATCACGGCCGCCTGGGCCGCCAGCGAGCGACGGACCTGCCAGATCGACGCACCACGCGTCAACAGCAGCGACACCGCGGACTGCCTCCGAGTCCGGAACGCCTGCAGGCCCAGCGCCAGGACAGCCAGTGCTGCCCCCAGCGGTCCGAGAGCGGCGACCGCCTGCACAGCGGAGGCGGAGCTGATCCGGCCCCGAACGGTGTCCAGAGTTGCCGGCAGCTCGGAGCTGAGTCTTGCCTCCTGCAGGGCGCCAAGAGCGTTCGGGTCGACATCGCCGAACAGGTAGACCTTGACGGTTGCCTGCCGCAACCCGGCCGTCAAATCGGCCAGTCCCGCCGAGGTGAGCGGACCTGCGTTGATCGAGAACCACAGTGTGGTGGTGATGGAGTCGGCGCCGCTGAACTCATTCCAAGCCCCGGGCGATAGATATACGTTGCCGACAACGCGTTTCGGAGTGTTGCCGTCGTCGAAGATCTGTGGCTGGATCGATGACTTGTTGATGTCAACGTAGTCGGGGTCGGTCGGGCTCTGGTCGATCAGCCCGACCAGCGTGAGGCTGACGCGTGGACGAGCCGGTGTGGCCATCGCCCTGGTGGCACCCAGCTCCCAGTGCAGTTCGTCGGCCGCCGGCCTGCCCAGCACCACCTCGTAGTGCTTCTCGCCGATGGATTGGTCGGCCGGCCACCGGCCGGCCACCAGCTCTACCTCGGACCGCAGATACGGGTCGACGTTGAACAGCAACGACTTGATGCCGGTGTGGTCGCCGGGCACAGCTGCCAGCGGCGAAACATCGACCGTCCGCAGACTGAACCTGGCCGGGGAGGTTGCCGCCTGCACAGCCGGCGGGAAGGTGGAGCGCACCACCGCCAGTTCGGCCGCCAGCGCACCCCAGTACGGGGCGGCATCCGCGGGCAGGTCGGTGCGCACGCTGCTCGGCGCGGTGCCGACCGGAACCTGCAATTGGGTCTGCTCGATCAGGTCTCTGTTGACGGCGGACAAGGCACCCACCGTGGAGCGGATCTCCCGGCCCGCTATGGACGACACCGCTGCCGGCGCGGCACAGACGATGCCGACCAGCAGCAGCACCATGGCAAACAGCACGACAGCAGGGCCCTTGTCATGTGCCAGTTGACGTCTGGCGAGCCTGGCAAGGCCGAGCACGCGGTCGGTCATGCCGTCACCTCGCGCGGGTCGGCCGTCGCCGCATGCCGGCGCACGCTGTTGCCGTGCCACCACACGACAATCACCACCAGCACCATGTGGGAGCCGAACAACACCGCCCAGAGCGGCCATTGCATCACCAACAGCGGGTTTGCCGTCGAGCCGGCGACCGCCTGCCTGGCCAGCCCTGGCACGATCAGTGCCGCGGTCCCGAAGCCCGCAGCTACTCCGAATACCCAGGCGGGCAGCACGGTCGTCCACAGCTCCCGGCGGCGCATTGCGGCCTGGCTGTCGGCGGACACCCCGAGGGCGCGCAGCACCGCCACTTCTGCCCGTCTGCTGCGCGAAAGGGTGGCGATCACCAGCAACACCGACATCGCCGCCAGCAGCAACGCTCCGGTCGTTCCCCACCAGAGTGCCTGCACCGCCGGTCTTAGCAGCGCGTCGTCGGCCGCCGCTCCGACCAGGGTGATCTGGGCTGCCTGGCCTGCAACCGGGCCGGCGGCCTTGGCCGTCTCGACCGGGTCCGAGCTGGCAAGCCAGAGTTCATCGGTGGCCGGCAGCGCCGCGAAGGTGTGCAACATCGAGGCGTTCAGCGTCGGCAGGTCGGCCAGCAGCACCGCCGGAGCGCCGAACCCCGGGATCCGCGGGCTGACGGCGGCGATCTGGGCCCGGATGGAAGCACCGGACACCGTCGTCGTCAACAGGTCGCCCACCCGTAGTTGGAGCTTCGTCGCCAGCGTCGAGGTCACCACCACCGGCACCGGCGAGGTGCCGTCTGGGGTGAGTCTGATGGAGGTCGCCGGCAGTTTCACCCCGAACTGG
Organism: Actinomycetota bacterium; assembly: GCA_030947305.1. GTDB lineage: Bacteria > Actinomycetota > Actinomycetes > Mycobacteriales > Nakamurellaceae > Nakamurella. The sequence continues at coordinate 5,664 of JALYXB010000214.1, forward strand.
TCGACCGCGGTCTTGGTGCCGCTGAAGGCGAGCGCTGTGCCGTTCGGGCTGGTGAACCGGTCGCCGTCGTCCGATAGTTGTTGCGCGGCCCAGCCTTTGGTGTCCAGCGTTGACACACCGGCTCCGGTGTTTGCCGTAACGGTCATCGTGACGGTGTAGTCGGCGTCGACCTGCGCCGACGGCACCTCGACGTCAAGGCCGGACAACCGGGTTCCCGCCGCGGTGGCCGGCAGCGTGACCGCCAGCTTCGCGGTGCTGGTGGTGCCGAAGGTGGCCCGCGCGGCTCCGAGGTAGGCGGGCGTTAGCGCGCCGGTGGGGGTGATCAGCCATGCAGTGCCGCGCACCTCCAGCGATTCCGGTCCAACGTTCTTACCGCCCTGCTGCGGTGTTGGTGCAGTCTTCACCACCGCGGTGAGAGTCAGGCGCTTGGTGCCGTCGGGGAGCAAGATTCCTTGCGAGGCCACCGATGTCGTCGCGGCCCCCGTGGAGGGCACCGGTCGGTTCAGTGCTGCTGCCATGGCTGCGCTGTCGAACTGCGGCGAGCTGTTGATCAGTGTCCCCAGCGAGGTGGCGCTGATGCCGACGACGGTGATGGCGGTGTCGCCACTAGTGGTGTCCAACCGCAGCACCGGCCCGGAAGCCGCTACCGCTGGCAGGGTGGTGTAG
>JALYXB010000140.1 GCA_030947305.1 Actinomycetota bacterium
CAGAGCAATGACCCGATAGCGCGTGCGCAGGCCGCGCTGGAAAAGATCGCCGACCGACTGCCCGAACTGCCCAAGCCGATACTGGCCGCCATCGGTGCCGCCGACCTGGCCGGCCGTCAGCTGTCCGACCTGCTGAACACGCTGGCCGACAGGTCGGGCATCAAGTCCGGGCACCTGCACGGCCGCGACGAGGTCGTCGACGAACTGCGTGGCGCTGCGGACGACCTGCCAGGCAGGGTGCAGCAGCTGGCCGCGAACCTGCCGGACAGGGCCCAGGAGATGGTCGCCGATCTTCCGGGTCGGGCAAGGGAGCTGGCCGACCAGCTGGAGCAGTTCGCCACCAGACTGCCCGGGCGGGTGCAGAGGTTCACCGACGAGCTGCCCGGCCGGGCCAAGGAGTTCTCCGAGCAGATGCAGCCGGACCAGCTCAGGCAGTCGGCCGATGCCTATCGACAGCTGATCGGTTCGGTCTTGTCGACGCTTGCCGGCCGAGGTGAGAAGGCCTGGGATGACCTCCGTAACACCGGTCCTGTTCCAGGCTCAGTGGTGGATGCCGCTTCGGAGAAGGCAGCTGACAGCGCACCGAAGTCGGCTACCAAAGCTGCTGGCAAGCGGGTGCCGAAGGTCGCAGGGGAGCCGGCCGCAACGACCTCGGCGCCGCGGCCGGCCCGCCGCAAGCCGACGCCGAAGACCAGCGCCGAGAAGTCGCCCGCGGACAGCGAGGGCGTCACCAAGGCCTCCGCTGCCAATGCTGCCCGTCCCAGCGCTGTCTCCGGTCCACGTCCGCCGCACCTGCGGCGCGGCACCTTCCCGTCTGCCTCTGGGTGAACGACAGCTGCAGCTGAGCGGGGCCGCCGGAGGCGCCCCGTAGTCTGGAACGCGTGACGTTCGTTGCCCCGATCATCGACGCGATCACCCTGGCCATGGGCGCCGTTGGCGCCGTGGTCGGGGTGTTTGCGTTTATCGACGCGATCATTCGCCGCGCCGACGCCTACGCCGCGGCCGACAAACAAACCAAGACCACTTGGCTGTCGATCACCGGTGCCAGCGGCGTGGTGATGGTGCTCGGCCTGTACCCGCCGATCTTTCCGCCACCGAGCCTGCTCTGGCTGGCCGGAATGGTGGGATCACTGGTCTATCTGCTGGATGTGCGACCCAAGCTGCGCGAGGTGACGGGCGGTAAGAGTTCGGGCTGGTGAGGGCCGGCAGGGGCGTCAGGCGCGGCCCATGGCCCTGTTGATCGACTCTTCGTGGCTGGCACCGTCGGCCACCGCATCCAGCCTTCTGGTCTCCCTGTTGAACGAGATGCGGATCTCGGTTTCGGCGTCACCGCGGCCCACCCAATTCGCGCCTTCGACGCTCTTGCCCGGTTCCAGGTCCTTGTAGACCTCGAAGAAGTGCTGGATCTCCAGCTTCTCGAAGATCGGCAGATCGCCGATGTCCTGGAGGTTGTTGCGACGCGGATCGGCTGACGCGACGCAGAGCACCTTGTCGTCGGGGCCCTTCTCGTCCGTCATTCGGAACATGCCGATGGCACGCGCATTCACCAGGCAACCCGGGAAGGTCGGTTCGGCGAGCAGTACCAGCGCATCGAGGGGATCGCCGTCCTGACCGAGGGTGTTCTCGATGTAGCCATAATCGGCCGGGTACTGAGTGGCGGTGAACAGCGTCCGGTCCAGCCGGATGCGGCCTGATTCGTGATCGACCTCGTACTTGTTACGGGACCCCTTGGGGATCTCGATGAGGACGTCGAACTGCACCTGGATGTTCCTTCCGCTCCCGGAATCGTGATGGGTTCTGCGATGTCGCTTGCTGGCGGTGAGCTGGGTCTTGGTGATGCGGCTTGTTGATGCGGCACACTCGAGCGGGAGGCCGGTGCCGCAGGCCAGACTCTAGTCTGTCCTTGGTGAGGTGCGACCCGGAACCGTCGGCGAGCGAGGCGGGCGTTACATCCGGCTGAGTGCCACCGGCCGAGGGGTGCGCACCAGGCATCCGACCACAACAGGCGACCGGACGAGCAGAAGCGAGGATTCGTGACGGGAAAGCGGCGGGCGGGCCGGTCAAGGGGTGGCAGGACCGCCGTCATCATCGTTGTGTGTGTGCTGGTCGCCGCGGCCATCGGTACCGGGACCTTCCTGATTCTGCGGAACTCGGGCAGCAAGGATCAGGCCGGGGCAGCGAACACGACGACCACCTCGACCACCGCTCGTCCGACGGTGCCGGATCCGCACATTGCTACCCCGAAGCTGGTGCTGGCACCGCTGGCCAATTCGTCAAGGGCTCCGACCGCTGCCGGAGTCGCCAAGGCCCTGGCGCCGATCCTCGCCGATCCGACGATGGCTAGCTACGCGGGGGAAGTGGTGGACCCAGCCACCGCAACCGTGTTGTGGAAGAAGGACCCCGGCAGCGCCCAGATCCCCGCGTCTTCGGCGAAGCTGTTGACCGGTGCCGCCCTCCTCACCTCGTTGAAGGACCCGAACAAGCAGCTGGTGACGAAGGTGGTGAAGGGCGACCAGGCCGGCGACATCTACTTCATCGGTGGCGGCGACGTGACCCTTTCTGCCAGGCCGATCGGGACTACCAGCGTGAACGAAGGCGCGCCCACGGTTGCTGACCTGGCAACGCAGGTCAAAGCCTCCGGGGTGGCGGTGAAGCGGATCGTGCTGGACACCTCGTATTGGACAGGCCCCGAGCTGGCGAACGGATGGCAGACCTCCGACATCACGGGCACCCCGCAGGACAGGCACGGCTACATCACCAAGATGCAGGCGCTGATGGTGGACGGAGACAGGACGAATCCGGCCAACGAGAATTCGCCGCGCACCGGGGATCCGGCGATGACGGCGGGCAAGGCGCTGGCCCGCGCCCTCGGTGATGCCAACCTGCCGATCATTACCGGCACGGCGCCGGCCAACGCGAAGGTGCTGGGCCAGGTCACCTCCCAGCCGCTGTCCATCCTGCTGGGGCAGGCATTGCTGAACTCCGACAACATCCTGGCCGAAGCGCTGGCCAGGGAAGTGGCCGGCGCCCAGGGGGCACCGCGGTCATTCGACGGCGCGTCGGCCGCGACCATGCTCGCCCTGCAGGACATGAAGCTCGACACCATCAACGTGAACCTGAAAGACGGTTCAGGAATTTCGGTGAACGACACCGTGACGCCGGACATCGAGGCGCAGATCCTTTCGCAGGCGGTGACGGGCAAGAAGCCGGCGCTGCGGTATCTGCTCACCGGCCTGCCGGTCGCCGGGGTATCCGGAACACTGACGGCAGGTGCCCCGCCCGAGGGAGAGGACAGGTTCAACGACGCCCGGTCGAAGGCCGGCGCAGGCTGGGTGCGGGCCAAGACCGGCTCGCTCGGTTCCACCTACGTGCTGAGCGGCTACACCCCGGACGTCGACGGCCGGATGCTGGTATTCGCACTGTTCAACAACGCGTCCATCTCCGGCAAGACCAGGCACACCCAGGATGCATTCGCGACGGTACTGCGACAGTGCGGATGCCAGGGCTGACGGCCGGCGACGCGGCGGTCGACTGGGTCGCCGCTGTGCGCAACGGCCAGCGGTTTGCCCCCTCTGGCCCTGCGGTGACCACCGTCCAGGCCGCCAGAGCCGTCGACGACCTACGGGCCTACTCACGCAAGGCAGAGCTGATCGTCAGGGACACAACGGGTCTGGGCAACGGGCTGCCGGTGGCGGAGGCAGACGTCGTCGACCGACCGCATTGGATCGCGGCCACAGCCGAGGGCATGGCCTTGCTCACCGCACCGCTCACCGACAAGCTTGCCGACAAGGTGACGGCCCCGGCCAGGGCGGCCGCTGCCGCGCAGATCGGCATGCTGCTCGGACTGCTGTCCGGCAAGGTCCTCGGCCAGTTCGATCCGCTCACCACCTCGTCGAAGTTTGCCGACACCCGGACGCCGCCGGACTTCAGCGCTCCGGGCCGGCTGCTGCTGGTGGCGCCGAATATCATGAAGGTGGAACGGGAACTCAAGGTCGACCATGCTGATTTCCGGATGTGGGTCTGTCTGCACGAGAGCACCCATCGGCTGCAGTTCACCGCGGTGCCATGGCTGCGGGAGTACTTCGTCGGCCAGGTCGGCGAGTTCGGTGACGGCGCCGATATCGACTCCAGCGAGCTGTTGAGCCGGATGGTGCAGGCGGTGAAGTCTCGCAAGCAGCAGGGTCAGAGCTGGATCGAAACGATTCAAACGCCTGAGCAGCGACTGGTTTTCGATCGATTGATGGCGTTGATGAGCCTGCTGGAGGGGCATGCCGATCACGTGATGGATGCTGTCGACCAGAAGGTGGTACCTACCGTCGCAGCCATCCGCAAGGCCTTCACCCAAAGGCGGAGCAAGGGCGGCGGTCCGGTCGACCGGCTCGTCCGTAGTCTGCTCGGGATGGATATGAAGATGAGCCAGTATATTAAGGGCGAAGCCTTTGTCTCCCAAGTGGTTTCCCGGTCCGGGATGGATTCGTTCAACACCGTGTGGTCGTCGCCGGAAACACTGCCGACCCGTGCCGAGATCGCCGATCCCGACCGTTGGATGGCCCGGGTCCTGTGATGAGTTCGCTCGACGCCCGCGATCCGGTGCGGCGGGCGGTGGCGAGGTGGCTGGCGGCGTACGCGCCGATGGGTCCACTGCTGGTGGCGGTGTCCGGCGGCGCGGATTCGCTGGCGCTGGCAGCGGCGGTGATCGCTGAGGTCCACGGCCGTGATCCGGTTGCGGTGACAGTCGACCACGGCCTGCAGAGTGGGTCCGCCGACCAGTCGCTGCGGTGCGCGGATCAGTTGCGGGCCATGGGGTTTTGGCAGGTGGAGATCGCGAGGGTGACGGTGGGACGGTCCGGTGGCCCTGAGGCGGCGGCCAGGACTGCCAGGTACCGGGCGTTGACCGAACTCGCCGCGCTGCGGGGCGATTGCCCTGTGCTGCTCGGGCACACCATGGACGACCAGGCCGAGACGGTGCTGCTCGGGCTGGCCCGGGGGTCCGGCCCGCGGTCGATCGCCGGGATGCGGCCGTGGCGGCCGCCATGGGGCCGGCCGCTACTAGCCGTGCGCCGCACGGACACCGAGAAGGCCTGCGCAGCAATGGGTCTGGCGCCATGGCTGGACCCGCACAACGTCGATCCAGCGTTCACCAGGGTTCGGCTGCGGGCCGAGCTGCTGCCGCTGCTGGACGAGATACTCGGGGGCGGCGTGACGCCGGCGCTGGCCCGCACCGCCGACCTGCTGGCCGACGACCTATACGCGCTCAAGCTGGCCGGGGAGCGCGCTTCAGCCGCGGCGATCGGCAGCGACGGGGCGATCGACTGTGCGCAGCTGAGCACAGAGCCGGCAGCCGTGCGTCGTCGGGTAGTTCACGGATGGCTTGCTGCGCAAGGCATCTCAGGTATCACGGCAGAGCATCTGTACCGACTGGACAGGCTACTGGATGCCGGTCAGGGCGCCGCAGTCCGGCTGCCGGGCGGCCGTGACGTCACCAGGATCGGCGATCGGTTACGGGCGTCCGCCGGCAGCTGACCTCGGCTGCCGGGCGGCGGCGACCATGGGCCGGGCCGGTCCTCATCGCCCCGTTCCGCAGCTCTTGCGCACACTGACTTCTTGATCGTTACCGTGGTGCAGTTGTTGGTCGGATCGGGCCCCGCCGCCACCGAAAACGGGCGCAATGGGAAGCTTGGCGTCTGTCCGCGCCCGCCCTGATCAGCTTCGATGGGGAGAACAGTGTCCGGTTCGTTGTCTGAATCCGAACTGACGACGGTGTTGACCGCCGCCGACGCCACACCGATCACCGGCGGCGACGGTCGGGATCCGGCGGCCGACCCGGCCAGTCCGCACGGCTATGGCGGTGAGCTGAAGGCCGTGCTGATCGACGCCGCGACCCTGCAGGCCAAGATCATCCAGCTGGCGGCCGCGGTCGCCGCCGATCACGAATCCGACCGACCGCCGTTGTTGATCTGCGTGCTCAAGGGCGCCGTCGTTTTCATGACGGACTTCGCCAGGGCGCTGCCCATCGCGGCCGAGATGGAGTTCATGGCAATCTCCTCCTACGGGTCGGCGACCCGCTCGTCCGGCGTGGTGCGCATCCTCAAGGACCTGAACTCCGACATCACCGGCCGCCGGGTGCTGATCGTCGAGGACATCATCGACTCTGGTCTCACCCTGTCCTGGCTGCTCAAGAACCTGGAGTCGCGCGGGCCGGCGTCCGTCGACGTCGTCACCCTGCTGCGCAAGCCGGAAGCGGTGAAGGTGGAACTCGACGTGCGGTACGTGGGGTTCGATATTCCCACCGAGTTCGTCGTCGGCTATGGCCTTGACTACGCGGAGCGCTACCGCGACCTGCCGTTCGTCGGACTGCTGGCCGAGCGGATGTATCGGGACGAATGAGCGACCTCCGAGCCCGGACTGCGGCCGAATCGAAGGCCGCTACCGGCGACCGGGAACTAACTCCCTGACCTCTTGCGTTGCAGCAAATAGCGGGCGGCATCGATCCCACCAGGGGTCGGCGACCGGCACGGTAGGCTGAACGTTCAGGTCACGCCCGCGCCCGGCAGTGGTTGACCGCTGATTTTCGACATCAGGGAGGGTGGAGGCCATCTTCGGCCGAACTCCGATGGATCGTAAGAAGCTGCTCCGTTCGCCACTGCTGTGGATCCTGGTGGCGATTTTGCTGTACCTGACGTACAGCTTCTTCAGCGACGAAACCCGCGGGTATGCGCCGGTGACGACCTCCCAGGCGCTGGCTCAGTTGAAAAGCGGCAATGTCTCTGACGCGCTCATCGACGACAAGGAGCAACGGCTGCGGCTGACGCTCAAAACACCGGCGGACGGCCAGGCTAAGGTCGTCACCCAGTACCCGGCGAATGCCACCGACCAGATCTTCACAGCCGTCCAGAACGGCAAGGTCGCCAAGTACGACACCACCGTGACCAGCGAATCTGCCCTGGTCTCGATGCTGTTCTACATCATCCCGATCGGACTGGTGCTGCTGTTCTTCCTGTGGATGATGAACAACGCGCAGGGCGGCGGCAACAAGGTGATGTCGTTCGGTAAGTCCAAGGCGAAACTGCTGAATAAGGACATGCCAGCCACCAAGTTCGTCGACGTAGCCGGCGCGGACGAGGCCGTCGAGGAACTGGACGAGATCCGCGACTTCCTGGCCAACCCGGCGCGCTATCAGGCCCTTGGTGCCAAGATCCCCAAGGGCGTGCTGCTGTACGGTCCGCCGGGAACAGGCAAGACGCTGCTGGCCCGCGCCGTCGCCGGAGAGGCCGGGGTGCCGTTCTACACGATCTCCGGCTCCGACTTCGTGGAGATGTTCGTCGGCGTCGGAGCGTCACGAGTCCGCGACCTGTTCGAGCAGGCCAAGGCGAACTCGCCGGCCATCATCTTCGTCGACGAGATCGACGCCGTCGGGCGGCACCGTGGCGCCGGCATGGGCGGCGGCCACGACGAGCGGGAGCAGACGCTCAACCAACTGTTGGTCGAGATGGACGGTTTCGAGACCAAGGGCGGCATCATTCTGATTGCCGCGACCAACCGACCGGACATCCTGGACCCGGCCCTGCTGCGACCGGGACGTTTCGACCGGCAGATCCCGGTCAGTGCGCCCGACCTCAAGGGCCGCGAAGCGGTGCTGGCCGTCCATTCCAAGGGTAAGCCCTTCGCCGCCGATGTCGATTTCCTTTCGCTGGCCAAGCGGACCGTCGGCATGTCCGGTGCCGATCTGGCCAACGTGATCAACGAGGCTGCACTGCTGACAGCTCGCACCCACGGCACGTTGATCAACAACGCCGCGCTCGAGGAGTCGGTCGACAGGGTGGTCGGCGGACCCGCCCGCAAGGGCAGGGTGATCTCGGAGACCGAACGCAAGATCACCGCCTACCACGAGGGCGGGCACGCGCTGGCCGCCTGGGCGATGCCAGGTTTGGAGCCCGTCTACAAGGTGACGATCCTGCCGCGCGGCCGCACCGGCGGACACGCCCTTGTCGTTCCCGAGGACGACAAGCAGCTGATGACCCGCTCGGAAATGATCAACCGGCTGGTGATGGCGATGGGTGGCAGGGCTGCCGAAGAGCTGGTGTTCGCCGAGCCGACCACCGGCGCGTCATCTGACATTGCGCAGGCCACCAAGATCGCGAGAGCCATGGTCACCGAGTACGGGATGAGCGCCAAACTGGGTGCCGTCAAGTACGGCAGCAACGACGACGAACCGTTCCTGGGCCGAACCTACGGGCACCAACCCGACTACTCCACCGAGGTGGGCTCGGAGATCGACCACGCTGTCCGGGCATTGATCGAGACGGCGCACACCGAGGCCTACGAGGTGCTCAACACTTACCGGGACGTGCTCGATGAGTTGGCCGGCAAGCTGCTGGAGAAGGAAACCCTGCAGCGCTCGGATCTGCAGGAGATCTTCGAGGGCGTCCAGAAGCGGCCGCGGATCACCGCGTTCGACGAATGGGGCGACCGACTGCCGAGCGACAGGCCCCCGATCAAGACGCCGCGCGAGCTGGCGACAGAACGCGGCGAGCCGTGGCCCGACGAGGAGAAGGACAACGACCAGCCGAATCTGCAGAAGTCGCCCGTTCCGGTCGGTGCACTCGAGCAGTCCGCATCACCGGGGCCGCAGCGGGGCGCCCCGACCGGCTACCGTCAGCTACCGCAGAACTGGACGGGTGGAGTGCTGCCCGGCCCGCTGGGGCCGCCGCAGTGGCCGGCGGACGGTGCCGGCAACGAGAACGGCTACGAAAACGGCTACGGG
>JALYXB010000143.1 GCA_030947305.1 Actinomycetota bacterium
CGTCACCGAAGGCACCGTCACCCGGTGGTTGAAGCAGGAAGGCGATCGCGTCGAGGTCGACGAGCCCTTGCTCGAGATCTCCACCGACAAGGTCGACACCGAGGTCCCCTCGCCGGTGGCCGGCACCCTGCTGGAAATTTCGGTCCAGGAAGACGAGACGGTCGAGGTCGGCGGTCAGCTCGCCATCATCGGCGCGGCAGAAGCCGCTGGTGCGGCTGGAGCGGCAGGAGCCGCGGGCGGCGCCGAGACAGCCCCGGCAGCAGAGCCGGCCGCCCAGCCCCAGCAGCCAGCCGAACCCTCAGGACAACACCGCGCCGCGGCCCAGGCGTCGGAGCAGCAGGCGGACGCCGAGGACGCCGCCGCCGCAGCCGAGTCCACGGCTTCCTCGACGCCGGCCAGGCAGTCCCCCGCCGAACAGCCGGCAGCTCCGGCTCCGGCTCCGGCGCCGACCGCGAGGTCGACCGCATCGACCCAAGCCCAGCCGGAGCCCAGCCCGACCGAAACGCTCCGCCCCGCCGCCGATTCCGGCGGGTCCTACGTCACCCCCGTCATCCGGAAGTTGGCCGCGGACAACGCCGTCGACCTCTCCGGAATTACCGGCACCGGCGTCGGCGGACGTATCCGCCGGGACGACGTGGTGAAGGCGGCCGAGGCAGCCAAGGCTGGCGCTACCGCCCCGGCGGCTTCAGCCGGGCCCGCGCCGGCAGCGTCAGGCGGATCCGGCACACCGGTCCCGGACCAGGCGGCCACCGCACTGATCGGCACCACCCAGAAGACTCCGCGCATCCGGCAGGCCATCGCCAAGAACATGGTGACGGCGCTGCAGACGGCAGCTCAGCTCACCACCGTCATCGAGGTCGACGTCACCAGGGTCGCCAGCCTGCGGGCAAGGGCCAAGAAGAACTTCGAGGAACGGGAAGGCGTCAAGCTGTCCTTCCTGCCGTTCTTCGTGAAGGCAGCGGTCGAGGCGGCCAAGGTCTACCCGGTGATCAACTCGACCATCTCGGAGGACCTGAAGGAGATCACCTATCACCCGGCGGTGAACCTCGGCATCGCCGTCGACACCCCCCGCGGGCTGATCGTCCCGGTGATCAAGAGTGCCGACGACCTGAACATCGGCGGCATCGCCCGCAAGATCGCCGACCTGGCCGATCGCACCCGCACCAACAAGATCGGTCCCGACGAGTTGTCCGGCGGCACCTTCTCGCTGACCAATACCGGCAGCGTCGGAGCGCTGTTCGATACCGCGATCTTCACCCCGCCACAGTCGGCGATCCTCATCACCGGGGCCGTGGTGAAACGCCCGATGGTCGTCACCGACGTTGACGGCAACGACGGTATCGCCGTCCGCTCGATGGCCTACCTAGCCCTGAGCTACGACCACAGGACCATCGACGGCGCCGACGCCGCCCGGTTCCTGGGCGCGGTCAAGAAGCGCATTGAGGCGGGCGAGTTCGAGGGCGACCTCGGGCTGTAGCCACCGCACCAGATCCGTTCCCGAGGCGCGATTCCGAACGGTCTCGTCGTTGTTCACGGTTCGTCGGCCTGATGTTCGCCGATTGTTGCGCGACGCGCGCGCCGATTGGTCCGGATCGCTGCCGACCTTCTGGTTGGCTGCAGAGACTACCGGGATGGCACCGGACCGTGACATCGCATCGCAACGGAGATGAACCACGCGATGAGCACTCTGCGGACGACCGAGTACCCGCGCCCGACCCACTTCCTGCTTCACCTCACCGATACCCACCTGGTGTCCGGTCCGGCACCGCTGTACGGCGCGGTGGACAGCGCGGCCAGACTGCAGAAGATCCTGGCAGAGGTCGAGGCCTCGCATGCACATCCGGACGCAGTGATCTTCACCGGTGACCTCGCCGACAAGGGCGAGCCAGCGGCCTACGACAAGCTCAGGGCGATCGTCGACCCTGTCGTCAGATCCTTGGGATCCTCGGTGATCTGGGCAATGGGTAACCACGACGATCGCCGGGCGTTCCGGTCCGGCCTGCTCGACCTGCCGACCTCCGATTCACCGGTCGACTCCGTGACCGAAGTCGACGGCCTGCGGATCATCACCCTCGATTCGACGGTCCCGGGCCACCACTTCGGTGCCATTGATGACGGTCAACTGCGCTGGCTTGCGGCCCACCTCGAGCACCCAGCCCCCAGCGGAACAGTGCTGGCCCTGCACCACCCGCCGGTCCCCAGCGTGCTGGACCTGGCCGCCCTGGTCGAGCTCCGAGACCAAGCCGCGCTGGCTGCGGTCCTGCGAGGCAGCGACGTCCGTAGCATCCTCGCCGGGCACCTGCACTACTCGACAACGGCCCTGTTCGCCGGGATACCGGTCTCAGTGGCCTCGGCGACCTGCTACACCCAGGATCTGACGGCACCGGCAGGTGCTCTCCGCGGCCGGGACGGCGCCCAGGGCTTCAACATGGTCCATGTCTATCCGGACACCGTGGTGCATTCGGTGGTGCCGATGAGCAGCGATCCGACGGTTGGTGACTACGTTGCGCCGGAGGAGTCGGCCCGCCGGCTGGCCGCCGCCGGAGTCAGAATCGCCGACAGCGTACGCCCCGCCTGGAGTCCGAATCTCGAATTCGCCGCGACTGGAGTCAGTTCGGGGTGATCGCCGGAAAGCCGGTCTCCCACGGGGCGGGTAGAGGAAAGTAGGCCTTGAGGAACTCGGTCACCCTGCTGACCCGCAGGTCCAGCTCGATCTCCGGACTGCTGCTGTCGTTCAGGCAGAAGAAGTCGGTGGATCGTTTGGTCAGCAACCGGTCCATGTCCCGAAGTCCCGCCTGCGCCGTCGAATCCACATAGCGCACTCTGGCGGCAGTCTGCGCGACCGCCCGGCCGGTCATCAGGGCGTAGTAGTGGTACAGCGAGTTCGTCACCGAGATGTCGTCGCTGGAACGAAACCGGCTGGCGGCTGTAGCTGCGAACTCTGCGGCGAACTCCTGTTCAAGTTGCGCCATCACACTGCGCCGCAGCGGCGTCGGCGCATGCTCCAGATGCCGGGTGGTGAGCAGGCCGAAGCGGTCCAGCAGCAGCCGCCGATTCACCCTGGCGGCGTTCTCGTACCCGCTTCGTTGCTCATCTTTGGATCCGAGACCGATTCGCAGACCGGCCTCGATGAACCTGCTGATGCCACCGGGAGAGAAGAACATCTGGGGTGAAACAGCCCGGCCGAAAAACATGTCGTCGTTGGAATAGATGAAATGCTCGGCCAGGCCGGTGATGTGATGCAGCTGGCACTCGACCGCATGCGAATTGTAGGTCGGCAAAACCGACGGATCGGTGAAGAACTCCTCGCTGCGCACGAACCGCACCCGCGGATCGTCGGCCAGCCAGTCGGGTCGCGCCGAGTCGGTGACCACGAAGATCCGCCGGATCCATGGGGCATAGACGTGGATCGACCGCAGCGCGTATTTGAGCTCGTCGATCTGCCGGAAACGGGCCTCGGAATCGTCACCATCCCCGACCGGGTGGCCGGCCATGTGTGCGGCCCTGGTGGCTCGATACTCTGCGGACGATCCGTCCACCCACGAAAACACCAGATCGATGTCGAAACTGATGTCCGACGCGTGCCCCGCGAACATGTTGACGATCGTCGGCCAGGTCTGTCCGAACCGTTCGATGCTGCCCCGCTCGGCCTCGTCGGCGCGGATCACCCGGCGGGTCAGCGAGTTCTCGACCGGCAGTTCGATGGTGTCGCCGGCGAATTCCCACAACTCGATCTGCACCCCGCTGGACGCCCCGTAGCTCAAACCACTCGCAAGAACTACCCGGGGCCGGAAGAGTCGGAAGATGCGTGCCTTGGTGGTACCGGACAGAGCGCCATCCGCAACCAGGATGGCCTGTCCACGACCGGCATCGATGGACTTGGAGTAGAACGGTTCGTTGCTGCAGGCCGCCGCCAGCGCGGTCCGCAGCCGGCCCCGGTCCCGGCGATCGATGGCGATCACCGGTCGTTCGTCGTTGCCCCTTACCAGCAGAAACGAGATCTGCTCGGCATCCAGCACGTCGCGGACGAACAGCAGATCCTCCACCAGCGCCTGCTGTGGTGTTGTCAAGGTGATCGCCAGCGCCATACGTCCCTTGTGCCGCACGATATCCGGGCGACCCAGCAGCCGTTCCTGCACGGCGGCGCTGGCGCGGCGGGCATCGCTGTCGCCCTGTTCCGGCGGAACCAAGTAGACACCCCGCGGAGTCGGGAATGCGGTCATGGGTGCCTCCTTCGGGTCCGTGGACGTTGAGTGCCTGACGGTAGCGAATCTGATCAGCCCGAGGGAAACGAGCCCTCACCGCGATCAGTGTTCGTACGGGTCCGACGGCTGTTGGATCTGTTTCACCGACACAGCGTTGGCAGTCGGCACGTAGTTGTTGGCAGTGCCGGCGGTGCCCGCTTTCGAGGTGGCGACCACGCTGACCCAGGTGTTGGTCGGAAACGGCGGCTTGCCGGCGACATGGATGCGGATCGGGTTGGCGTCCGCCGCGCAGCAGCTGATCGCCATCCTGGCCACCGTGTAACCGTCATGGAAGCCCTGCCCGGCCGGTGCGATGAACCCGATCAGGGTGACCGGATTCTTGACCACCGACCGTTTCGAGTCGTACAGCGACCGCATCATGAAGTCCTTCATGGTGTCCGCCGGATTGGTACCCGCCGGGAGCGCCGGGAACGCGATGCCGCCCATCTGGTCGTCACTGGCGCTGCCGCTGCCGTCGTTGAAGGCATAGCCGTCATTCGGGGTGCCGCCGGAGGACGAAGTCACCGGCGTCATCCCACCGATCGCCTGCGAACCACCGCTGCGGGCGACAGCGTCGGCGCCTAGCGCAGTGGGGGCGACCAGCAGCAGCAACAACACCGGGAGCAGGATCAGCCATGGTGCCCGCGAGTTTCCGTGCGAATGCCCGTGGGTGTCCACCTCGGCCCGGTCGACGTCTCCGTCGCGATCCGTCGGCACGCCGTCCACGCCCGGCTGCAGCACGGTCGCGGTCAGCGCCTCGGACTTCGCTGCGCGGGTCTCGGCGATCACGATCGACACCAGCGAAATCACCCCGACCAGCAGCAGCACGATGCCGGCGGTCAGCAGCAACGGGCCGAACCCCGGTTTGACGTAGGAGGTGTACCGGCCGGACACCGTGATGCCGACCAGCAGACCGCCGAACAGCACGACCACGATCGACTGCGTCTCGGAGTTCATCGGAAGAACACCAATCCCGTCCCGACGCCGACGGCGATCGCCACCAGCATGGTCAGCGGCGCGAACCTTACCGCGAACTTCCGGCCGAAGGTGCCGGCCTGCAGCGCGGCAAGTTTCACGTCCACCGCCGGTCCGACCGTCAGGAACACCAGCTTGCCGACCATCGGAATGGTGGTGAAGGACGCCGCGACGAACGCATCGGCCTCGCTGCAGAGCGCCAGCATGAAGGCCAGCACCGCCATCAGCAGCACCGACAGCGCGATCGACGACCCGATATGGGTCATGAAACCCACCGGCACCAGCACCTTGAAGGTGGCCGCCACCGACGCGCCCAGCACCAGGAAACCGGCCGCCTGGGTGAAGTCGGTGCGGATCGTCGCCAGGAATGCCGGCCAACCGGAGACCTCGTCGTTCAGCGAACTGCGCAGCCGGGGCGCCAGCCACTCGGGCCGGCCGATCTTCTCCCAGACCCAGCCCACCACCACCGCGGTCAACAGGCCGGCCACCAGCCTGGCCCAGACCATTCGATGGTCGGTGGTGAAGGCCACCGCAGTGGCCACCAGCACCACCGGGTTGATGGCCGGAGCGGACAGCAGGAACGCCAGCGCCGCCGACGGCCGGACCCCCCTGTCCATCAGCCGGTTGGCGATCGGAATGGACCCGCATTCGCAGCCCGGTAGAAACACACCGCAGGCGCCGGCGACCGGAACGGCGAGGCCTGCCCTCGCCGGCAGCACCCGACGGAAGAAACTCGCCGGAACGAAGGCGGCGATGGCCCCCGATACCACCACCCCCAGCACCAGGAACGGCACCGCCTGCACACTCACCGAGGTGAAAACCGTTGCCCAGGTACGCATTCCGGCAATGGCGAACAGTGTCCGCAGCGGACCACGCAGCGCGATCCCGAGCAGCAGGATCACCCCGAGGATCTCCAGCGAACCCGGCCTATAGCGCTTGGCCATGGTCGAACTGCTGCGGGTATCGGTGGCCGTCATGCCGGTTCCCGCTGGTCGGCGCTCACGTCAGGGATGCCCAGCTCGGGGTTCGCCTGGTCGCCGCCGGCCGGGGAGCGCGCCGCTGCCGGGGAGCGCACGGCGCCGAACCTGCGCTCGCGGGCGGCATAAATCTCACAGGCCCGCCACAGCTCGCGACGGTCGAAGTCCGGGAACAGGGTGTCCAGGAAGACCAGCTCCGCATAGGCGGACTCCCACAGCAGGAAATTGCTGGTGCGCATTTCCCCCGACGACCTGATGAACAGATCGACGTCCGGCATGTCAGGGGCGTACAGGTAGCGCTGCACCAGTTTCTCGTCCACTCGCTTCGGGTCGATCAGCCCGGCCGCCGCGTCCCTGGCGATGGCGCGGGCCGCGTCGGCGATCTCGGCTCGACCGCCGTAGTTCACACACATGGTCAGGGTAAGGACGTCGTTGCCGGCCGTGAGTTGCTCGGCGGCCTCGAGTTCGTGCAGAACGCTGCGCCACAATCGCGGTTTGCGGCCTGCCCACTGCACTTTGACACCCATCTCGTTCATTTCGACCCTGCGCCGTCTGATGGTCTCCCTGTTGAAGCCCATCAGGAATCGCACTTCGCCGGCCGAGCGCCGCCAGTTCTCGGTGGAGAAGACGTAGGCGGACAGGTGCCGAACGCCGATTTCGATACAGCCGGCCACCACGTCCATCAGCTGCGCCTCCCCGGCCTTGTGGCCCTCGGTTCTCGGCAGCCCCCTAGCGCCGGCCCACCGACCGTTGCCGTCCATCACCAGCGCCACGTGATTCGGCACCAACTCGGCCCGGATGGCCGGCGGCCGCGCGCCGCTGGGATGCGGTTTCGGGAGCCGCACCTGGGTCATCCGACGACCTCAGGGAGGGCACCGAAAGGGTCCGGGTCCAGTGCCAGCACCGGGCTGTCGGACTGATTTCTGTCGACCATCGGCAACGACCGCAGTCCGCGCTCGAGGTGGTACTGCACCAGCGCAGCGACCAGGCCGGAAGCCTCTCGCCGGTGTGCTGTCTCAGCGGCGTCGGCCGACGTCCAATCGCCGCCGGCCAGCGCGGACATCAGGGCCACGGTCGGCGCGGCCGGACGAGCGGCACCCACGCTGCGGCAGTTCTGGCACAGCACCCCGCCGGCCGCGACATGGAAGGCCGTATGTGGACCCGGGGCGCTGCATCTGGCGCACTCGGACAACGCGGGTGCCCAACCGGCCAGTGCCATCGCCCGCAATAGGAAGGCATCCAGCACCAGCGAGGGGTTCCGCTGGGCCTCGGCCAGCGCCCGCAGCGCCGACACCAACAGCAGGTACAACCGCAGACTCGGCTCGCGCTCCTCGGAGGTCAGCCTCTCGGCGGTCTCGACGATGCTGGTGGCCGCGGTGTACTTCGGATAGTCGGCGGCGATCACCGAGCCGAACGCGTCCAGTGATTCGGCCTGGGTGACGATATCCAGGTTCCGCCCCGCGTACAGCTGCAGATCGACGTGGCTGAACGGTTCGAGGCGACCGCCGAATCGGGACTTGGTGCGTCGCACCCCCTTGGCGACGGCCCGCACCCGACCACTGCGGCGGGTCAACAGGGTGACGATCCGGTCGGCCTCACCGAGCTTGGTCACCCGGAGCACGACGCCGGAATCGCGATAGGTCCTCACCGCCCCATCGTGCCACCGCAGCCTGTGATCGCCCCGCAGACCGACCGCTGCCTGGTCAGCAGATGTCGCCGCGGCACGCCGACGCAGGACATCACATCATCGATTCCCCCGACGTCGGCTCGCCGCAATCGCCGCCGGTGCCGGCCACATGTGGTCAACTTTTACCGGAGCTTTGAGTTCGACGAAAGGACCGCCGTGAACACCTCGTGGAACCAGCAGCAGCAGGCGTATTGGCCGCCGCCTCCACCACCGCAGCGGGGATCGGGTCGCGGCACGGGCAACCTGCTGATCGGAGTGGCGCTGGGCGTGGTGATCACGCTGGTGGTGGCAACGGTGTTGCTGCTGACCAAGGCGATGAGTTTCGGCTCGACCGCCGCGGCAGCACAGGTAGACACCAGGCCCATCAGTCTGCCGGCGACGCTCGGAACGGTGATCGACCAAAATGACGCGTTGGATGCCAGGGGGAAGGGCCAACACGCCGCCAAGAATTCGGCCGACCGCCGAGCGATTTCCGCGCGCACGCATGCCCGCACTGCGGCCGACTACCAGGCGGCCTTCGGCGGCTCGGCTGTTGCCGTGCGGGATTACGCCGACTCCGGCCTCACTTTCGTTGCGACGGTGATCGCGGTGCGGGCACCCTCGCCTGTGTTGCTGATCGGGCCGGATCCGGATCCCAAGGACCTCGGTATGGCCCTGTCGCAACGGCAGAGCCAGATTTTCGGGGACGTCGATTGCCTGGTGACCAGTACGCAAGTCGTGGCTGAAGGCGAGAAACCCGATCCGGAGAGGCAGCTGACGGCCGTCTGCCGGCGCTCGGGTGCCGGACTGACCGTCTACACGCACGGAGCCGGCAACGGCCCGGCCGGCCAGCGGCAGATGATCGCGTTGACGAGCGCCGCGTTCGAGGAGGTCAGCGCTGCGCACAGCTGACCGCTGAGGCGCAACGGCTCGGATGTCGTTGGCATCACCCGTATGCCGGGGCTGTCGCTCTTGGGCGTCGGTTAACCTGGTGGCGACTCCCAGGGTGGTCGCGCGTCGGGGCGCCGGCCGGACGATCCCGCAGCCCGACGGACGCCAACAGGTGGTGCAATGAGCTCGACTCCGACGGTGCGCATCGCAGAACCCGATGACGCGGCAGCGTTCGCGGCCTGCCACCTGCAGTGCTGGCGGGAGGCATACGGGGAGCTGTGGGGCCCGGAGCGTTTCGCCGAGATGAACGTCGAGCGGATGGCTCAGCGGCGCCGCCAGGAGATCGAGCAGGGCGAGGCGACCAATGTGCTCGCCGAGGCCGACGGCGAGGTGGTCGGCGTTGCTATCTCCGGCCCTTCCCGCGACGACGACCAGCCGGCGCCGCAGGAGCTCTACGCGAGTTACGTCCGCAAGGCATTCCAGGGCACCGGCATCGCCGACAAGCTGCTGGCGGCCACTATCGGCAGCGGCCCGGCGGCGCTATGGGTGTATCGAGACAACCCACGAGCGTCGGCGTTCTACGTCAATCACGGCTTCATCCCCGACGGCGCCGAGCGCACCGACTCCGAAGGCATCCTGGAGATCAGGATGGTCCGGAAGGCTGCCCAGACGGGCTGACGCACTCCTCATCCCGTCAGGTAGTCGATGAACCGCCTCACCTGCTCAGGATTCGTCAACCGCACACATGGCAAACCGCCTGCGCGCCAAGCCTTTTCAGCACTCAGCGCCTGGTCGTGATACTTGCGCCTTTGGTCCCAGGTCCACCGGATGATGTTCTCCACCGGGTCCCAACGGGTGAAATTGCGCAGCGACTCACGATTGCCGTTCCACAGCACTTCTCGGGTGAGAGCCCGCCGCAGCGTCCGCCTGATCACCCGCGACATGGTGACCGGCACGGACAGATCGATGGCGACCCGCAGTTCGGCCTTGTCGGCCACCGTTCGACCCAGCGCACCGGTGTAGTTGCCGTCCACGACCCATCGGGGATCGTTGACCACGTTCAGGACCGCCGCCCGGAACACTCCCGGGTCGGCGGGAGTCCAGTCGGCACCGTGGAAAAGACCGTCCAGTTCAAGGTGCGGCAACTGCAGCCGGCGGTCGATTTCCCGGGACATGGTGGTCTTGCCTGCCCCGGAAGAACCGGTGATCCAGATGCGTGAAACTGGCACCGGGGCACTCTACTGGGCAGCAAAGTGGATCTTGACAGCCAGCGGCACTTCGCCTGGCGCAGCTGGGGCGGGAAGAAGCCGGCCCCGCTGCCGGTTGCGCAGGGTGTGACCGAACAACACCACACCGAACGCCGTGGCGACCACAACGACGACGCCGGTATCGCCACCCTCGTCGAGCAGATCAGGTGCAAGCCGCTGGGCACGGCCCCTGTCCCGCTATCGGTGCTCGACCTGGCCGGCGTCGGCGCCGGCCAGACCCCGACAGAGGCACTCTCGGCCACCACCGAATTGGCCAGGGCCACCGAGCGATGGGGATACCAGCGGTTCTGGGTGGCCGAACACCACGGGATGCCGGCCGTGGCGTCCGCGTCACCGCCGGTATTGGTCGCGCACTTGGCCGCCAACACCTCACGGATCAGGCTCGGCTCCGGCGGGGTGATGCTGCCCAACCACGCCCCGCTGGTGGTGGCCGAACAGTTCGGCACGCTGTCTGCCCTGCACCCGGGCCGGATCGACCTCGGCCTCGGCCGGGCCCCTGGTACCGATCAGCTCACCACCTTCGCGCTGCGCAGACGGTCCGACCCCGGCGACGACTTCCCCGATCGACTGGCCGAGCTGCGGCACTTCCTGCGCTGCGATTTTCCTGATGGCCATCCGTTCGCCAGCATCAGGGCCACCCCGATGGGCGACCTGCCGATCTGGCTGCTCGGATCCTCCGACTTCTCCGCCAGGTTGGCCGGCCGGCTCGGGTTGCCGTTCGCCTTCGCCCACCACTTCGCCGGAGCCGGCGGCAACACCGGCGCCGCGCTGGACATCTACCGCTCCGAGTTCCGGCCGTCCGACGTGCTGGACAGGCCATGGTCGCTGATCGGGGTGACGGCGCTGGCCGCCGACACCGACGAGCAGGCCCGCTACCAGGCCCGCGCCGGCGCGCTGTCGATGGTGCTGCTGCGGTCCGGCCGGTTACAGGAGACACCGACCCCCGAGCAGGCAGCCGGCTACTCCTACAGTCAGCAGGAGTCGGACCTGATCGCGGCCATGGGCGCTACCGAGGTGATCGGCGCCCCCGACACCGTCGCCGATGGTCTGCGCGCGCTGGTCGAGCGGTTCGCGGTGGATGAGCTGATGATCACTACCCGGGCGCACGGCGCCGCGACCAGGCTGCGATCGTTCGAACTGATCGCGGAATCGTTCGGGATGGCCTGACGGGCTGACCGGCGGAGGAGGAAACCCGTTTGTCAGGCGCTCTTCTCGCGTGGAGCGCGCTTGGGGGGCCGAGGCACGATTGTCGGCAGCACGTTCTCGCGGACCGTCTTGTCGGTGACGACGACTCGCTCGACGTCGTCCCGGCCGGGGACTTCGTACATCGCCTGCAGCAGGACTTCCTCCATGATGGCGCGCAGCCCGCGGGCGCCGGTGCCGCGCAGGATCGCTTCGTCGGCGATAGCCACCAGGGCGTCCTTCTCGAACTCCAACTTGACGCCGTCCATCTCGAACATCCGCTGGTACTGCTTGGACAGCGCATCCCGCGGATCGGTGAGGATGGAGATCAGCGATTCCTTGTCCAGGTGCGTCACCGACGCGACCACCGGCAGCCGCCCGATGAACTCGGGGATCAACCCGAACTTGATCAGGTCTTCCGGCATCACGTCGGAGAAGATGTCCGAGGCGTCGATGTCGTACTTGCTGCGCACCTCTGACCCGAAGCCGAGACCGCGCTTGCCGACCCGCTCCCCGATGATTTTCTCCAGTCCGGCGAAGGCGCCGGCAACGATAAACAGCACGTTCGTGGTGTCGATCTGGATGAATTCCTGGTGCGGATGCTTGCGGCCGCCCTGCGGCGGCACCGACGCCTGGGTGCCCTCGAGAATCTTCAGCAGCGCCTGTTGCACACCCTCACCCGACACGTCGCGGGTGATCGACGGGTTCTCGGACTTGCGGGCAATCTTGTCGACCTCGTCGATGTAGACGATTCCGGTCTCCGCCCTCTTGACGTCGTAGTCCGCCGCCTGGATCAGCTTGAGCAGGATGTTCTCGACGTCTTCGCCGACATATCCCGCCTCGGTCAGCGCGGTGGCGTCGGCGATCGCGAAAGGCACATTCAGCATCTTCGCCAGGGTTTGCGCGAGGTAGGTCTTGCCGCAGCCGGTCGGGCCGAGCATCAAGATGTTGGATTTGGCCAGCTCCACCGGCTCCGGCCCTCGATCGGGTCCGGCCTGGATGCGCTTGTAATGGTTGTAGACGGCAACGGCGAGGGCCTTTTTGGCGGCGTCCTGACCGATGACGTATTGATCGAGGTACTCACGGATCGCCGTCGGCTTGGGCAACTCGTCCAGCTTGACGTCGTTCGTCTCGGCGAGTTCTTCCTCGATGATCTCGTTGCAGAGGTCGATGCACTCGTCACAGATGTACACGCCAGGGCCGGCGATGAGCTTTCGCACCTGCTTCTGGCTCTTCCCGCAGAAAGAGCACTTCAGCAGGTCTCCGCCGTCACCGATGCGTGCCATGAGCCCTCTCGATCGTTGGTCGTAGCTGCGTCGGCATGCTGCTGCCGGCACCCTCTCGGCACCGTCAGCGGCCACCGACCGTCCGACGGTAACTGATATCGCCGTATCGCGACCGGATTACCGGTGACGACACGGAGACGACCTCGCCCCCAACAAGCGGGGCCGGAGCCAAGACTATCGGTAGCGGCCGCTGCCGGCACCGGCAATTTCGCCCGGCTGTGGATAACCGGCGGCCCAGCGAAGCTCGGGGTCAGGAATCGATCTTGCGGTACGGCAGCACGTCGTCGATCAATCCGTACGCCTTGGCCTCTTCGGCGGTGAGGATCTTGTCGCGATCGATGTCCTGCCGGACCTCCTCCACCGACTTGGTGGAGTGCCTGGCCAGCAGTTCCTCGAGGGTGGAGCGCATCCGCTGGATCTCCTTGGCCTGGATCTCTAGATCCGATACCTGGCCGTACATGCCCTCGGTGGCCGGCTGGTGGATCAGGATGCGCGAGTTCGGTAGTGCCATCCGTTTGCCGGGAGTGCCGGCGGCGAGCAGCACGGCAGCCGCCGATGCTGCCTGGCCGAGGCAGACCGTCCGGACGTGCGGTCGGACGTACTGCATGGTGTCGTAGATCGCCGTCATCGAGGTGAACGACCCACCGGGCGAGTTGATGTACATGATGATCTCGCGGTCCGGATCGGTGGATTCCAGCGTCAGCAACTGGGCCATCACGTCGTTGGCCGAGGCGTCGTCGATCTGCACGCCGAGGAAGATGATGCGCTCCTCGAAGAGCTTGTTGTACGGGTTGGATTCCTTGACGCCGTAGCTGGTGCGTTCGATGAACGACGGCAGAATGTAGCGGGACTGCGGCAGCTTGAGTGCCTGCCAGGGTGCGGCGCCATTGGGGTATTGATTCGTCATGTCGCTTCCTTGTCTCGTCACGCCGTCACTTGGCCGGCGTCGCTGGGGCTTCCGCTGCCCGCGCGACCACCCGGTCGATGAAGCCGTAATCCAGCGCAGCCTGCGCAGTGAACCAGCGATCGCGGTCGGAGTCGGCGATGATCCTGTCCACCGGCTGGCCGGTGTGCTGGGCGATCAGTTCGGCCATCTCCCGCTTGGATTGGTTCAGCATGTCCGCCTGGATGGCGATGTCGGCAGCCGTGCCGCCGACGCCAGCGCTCGGCTGGTGCATCAGGATGCGCGCGTGCGGCAGCGCCGCTCGCTTACCAGGCGCGCCTGCGGTCAGCAGGAACTGCCCCATCGAGGCGGCAAGGCCCATCGCCGTGGTGGCGACATCCGGCTCGACCAACATCATCGTGTCGTAGATGGCCATCCCTGCGGTGACGCTGCCACCGGGGGAATTGATGTAGAAGGTGATGTCCTGTTCCGGGTCCTCGGCGGCCAGCAGCAGCAACTGGCTGACGATCTCGTTGGCGTTGGAGTCCTTCACCTCTGAGCCGAGCAGAATGATGCGCTCGCGCAGCAGCCGCTCGGATACCGAATCGGACAGCGTGAGTCCAGGTGTGCCGCGCATGATCGCGGGCAGCACCTCGGGCGCCGAACGCGCTACGGCGGCCAGGGGATGACGGTCGGTCACTGCTGCTCCTTCAGTCGTTTTTCCATCGTCGAGCCCGTCGGCAGCCGATGGTCGTCGATCCTCGGCCGATCTCTCGGCCGACATGCTGGCGGCGGGACGTGCACTCGACACTAACGACGGGCGGGTGCCGCCGATGCCCGGTGGCCACGGTGTTCGCTCACGGCGTGAGCAAGCGGTCTTGCTCAGTGACGGGACTCGTCCTGATGCTCTTCGTCGGCTTCGTCGGTTTCGTCGGCGTCATCGGCGTCATCGGCCAGCAGGTCGTCCTCCACCTCGACAGTCTCGATGCCGAAGAGCTCGTCGATATCGAGGGTGTTGCCGGCCGTATCGGTGATGGTGGCCTTGCCGACAGCGCTGGCCAGCGCCTTGCCGCGGCGGACGTCGGCGAACACCGAACCGAGTTGGTCGGCCTGCTGCAGCCGACTGAAGTACTCGTCGGGGGCCAACCCGAATCGCTGCGCGTTGTAGATCACCCGCTGGGTGAACTCTTCCTGGCTGACGCCCACACCTTCGGCCTCGGCCATCGCGTCCAGCAGCAGCTGCGTCTTGACTGCTTCCTCCGCGGAGCTGCGGAGCTCGGCGTCGAACTCCTCGCGGGTCTTGCCCTCCGACTCGATGTGCTCCGTCAGCGCTTCCTCGTTGTGGTCGAAGGAGTGCACCGCGTCGTGGGCCCTGGCCTGCACCTCAGCGGTGACGATGCTTTCCGGCACCGGGATCTCCGTCATGGCCAGCAGCGCCTCCAGCACCTTGTCCCTCGCCTCGGCACCCTGCGACATGTTCTTCACCCTGCGAACCCGGTCGGCGAGATCGGCCCGCATTTCGTCGATGGTGTCGAACTCGCTGGCCAGCTGGGCGAAGTCGTCGTCGAGCTCGGGCAGCTCGCGCACCTTGACCGAGTTGACGGTGACCGACACCTCCGCCTCCTGGTCGGCGTGCTCGCCCTGCGCCAGGGTGGTGGTG
>JALYXB010000255.1 GCA_030947305.1 Actinomycetota bacterium
GCGCAGTCGATGCTGCTGCCGCCGAAGGCGCCGCGGCGGGACAGTACCGATCCGGTGAGCCACACCTGGTGCCGCTGCATCCACAGCAGCCCCCAGCTCGCGCCGACCAGCAGTACCACGCCGGCCGTGACGGACAGGACGGTGTCGGTGGGGCTGCTCGAGTTGCCCTTGGCCATGGTGATCGGGGTGGCAATGGCCAGGCCCAGCCCGCACACGACGATCGTCGCCAGGCCGACCAGCACCAGCCGCCGGCGGCCCTCCGGCCAGCCGTCGTCGAAGATCCGCGGCTGTTTCGAGGAGGAGGCGGGTGCCACCTGCGCAGGGTATCCAAGGGGTGGAATCTGCCGCGCAACCCGTGACGTACGGCCGCTTCCGTGCCAGGGTGGAGCCATGTGCCGAAACATTCGCCCCCTGCACAACTTCGAGCCACACGCCACCAACGACGAGGTGACGGCGGCCGCCCTGCAGTTCGTCCGCAAGGTGAGCGGAATGACCAAGCCGTCGGCAGCCAACGCCGACGCCTTCGATCATGCGGTCGCCGAAATCGCCCATATCACCGGGCATCTGTTGGACGACCTCGTCACCACGGCTCCGGCCAAGGACCGAGCCGTGGAGGCGGCGAGGGCCAAGGAACGTTCGGCCAAGCGGTTCCCTGCCACCGCTGCCAGCTGAACTGCCCCTCGCCGGGTGCGCCTGACCCAACAACGGCCGGCATGCTGTTCAGGTCCCCGCCAACTCAGTCCGGAGTGCGGTCAATACCCGGTGCGTTGCCCCACCGCGACAGGCCGCGGTCGGCGGCCAGCACCAGGAACGACAGCACTATGAAGCCCACCGCGAGTATCACGCAGTTCACCGTTACGGAAGCGTATCCATGCTTGATTACGTCGATGAACGGATAGGGGTACCAGTCGACGATCGCTCCCCGGACCAGGGTGTACGCCAGCCAGGAGATCGGAAAGACCAGCGACAGCCAGAGCACCCGGATGCTGATGCGGCCGCGCGGCCCGAACAGAATCCAGCCGATGACCGCGACCGCCGGGCACACGATGTGGAGCAACCGGTCGGCCAGCAACGCCGGGCCCTGCAGATTCTGTAGGGGACGCAGGATGAACCAGGCGACCAACCCGGTCACGGTAATGCCGATGATCGTGTTCATCCGGAGTACCCGCCACAGTGCCCCGTCGATCTCGGGGCGAAGCGCCAACGTCAACGCCGTCCAGGCCACCAGCATGTTGGACTCAACGGTGAAATAGCTGAAGAACCGGATGATTCCGGTGCCGACCCCGGGGGCGGCGACATCGGTCACGGCCTTGAAACCGCGGATTACCAGGATCAGCTGGTACACCAGCGCTCCTGTCGCCACCACAAATGTCAAGGCATGCCAAGCGGTTGCGCCGCGTCGACTGGTATTCACCATGGCAACCGTAGGGCGGATGCCGGCCCCCGGCATATCCGACGCACCGGCCGGACGCCGTCAACTCCAGCGAATACGTACCTTGTCCCGCCAGACGCCCAGCAGTTCCGGCTCGCCGGTCACCGCGATTTCGTCGCCGCGGTTGTGCAGCCCGAGGTACAGCGAGGCGGCGGTGCCGGTCAATACCGCATCCGCGTCGCCGCCGGCCATCCCGCCACGGCTGGTGACCGGCGGGTCAGCGGACAACAACACGGTCCAGGCCCTGTCGATGTCGGTCGGGGCCACCACGAACGTGAGCGGTTCTTCCGACCGCAGCTCCGAGTTGCGCCGTGGGACGAACCCCGTCAGTAGTTCGTCCAGCCCGTCGACCGCCAGTTCCTGCCGAATGTCAGCTTCCTTGGTGGTCGGAATTCGCCCGCGCCTGGCCGACTGGGCGTCGACCGAGTGGATCGTCGACTCGTGCGCCTGCCGCCGCGCCCAAAATTCCTTGGGCGATAGACCGGTTTTGAAAATGACCAACGACTGCAGGTCGTCCGGTGCCTGTGCGATGGTCTCGACGAGGCGGTCCGAACCGTCGACGAGCCAATCGGCCAGGCCGTCCGCCGGCGCCGGCTCGACGGTGATGTCGGGCCTCTGGGTGATGCCGTTGGCCACGATGGTGGTGGCCCAGCGATGGACCATTCCGACGTGGGCCACCAGGTCGCGCAACGTCCAGTCCGGGCAGGTCGGCACGGCCGCCTTCGGTCCTGCGGACTCCAGATGCTCGACGATGACGGCCGTCGCCGATGCGATCGCGTCGAGCTGCTCGGCGAAGCCGAATCCGGCCGCCTTGTCGACTCCCTGTGCAGACACCATCCACCTACTCTGGCATGCCGGTCCGACGGATGGTCGACCGCGTGTGGGAGGTCGGCGTGTCCGCACGCACCGGCGGGCTGGATACCCTGCATTCGTGCGCATCCTCGTGATCGGGTCGGGAGCCCGCGAACATGCCCTGTTGCGGGCGCTGCACCGCGATAGCGGCGTCACCGAGTTGCATGTGGCGCCCGGTAATGCCGGCACCGATTCGTTGGCCACCGCTCACCCTGTCCAGCTGGCCGACCCGGCGTCGATCGTCGCACTGGCGGTCGAGCTCGCGCCGGATCTGGTGGTCATCGGACCCGAGCTGCCGTTGATCGCCGGTGCGACGGATCGGTTGCGCGCCAACGGGATCATGACCTTCGGGCCGACCGCGGCGGCTGCAATGATCGAAGGATCGAAGGCATTCGCCAAGGAGGTGATGGCGGCCGCCGGGGTGCCGACCGGCAGGGCGTTCGCAGTGGACTCCGCCGACCAGCTGGCTGCCGCCCTTGATGCCACTGGCGACTTGTTTGTGGTGAAGGACGACGGGCTGGCAGCCGGCAAGGGGGTGGTGGTGACCGACGATCGGGTGGTCGCCGAGCTGCACGCAAGCGAAGTCCTTGCCGGCGGTCACCCGGTGCTGGTGGAAGAGTTCCTGGCCGGGCCAGAGGTGTCACTATTCGCGGTCTGCGACGGCTCCCGCGCGGTGCCGATGCTGCCGGTCCAGGACTTCAAACGTATCGGCGACTGCGATGCCGGAGCAAATACCGGTGGGATGGGTGCGTATGCGCCGCTGTCTTGGGCGCCGGCGGACCTGACCGAGACCGCTATGCGGACGGTCGTCGAACCGGTACTGGCCGAGCTGGCTCGTCGTGGCACCCCGTTCTGCGGGCTGCTGTATGCGGGGCTGGTGCTGACCGCAGCCGGGCCGAAGGTGATCGAATTCAATTGCCGATTCGGCGACCCAGAGACCCAGGTGGTGCTGGAACTGCTGGACTACCCGCTCGGAAAGCTGCTCGCCGCCTCCGCCGCCGGGAACCTGGAAGGCGTTGCGCTGCAATGGAAACCGGGCGCCGCTGTGACCGTGGTGATCGCCGCCGAAAACTATCCTGATACCCCGGTGACAGGCGATGCGATCACCGGGCTGCCGGCCGATGGTGTCGCCGCGGTGGTGCTGCATGCGGGAACCAAGCGGACGGCGGACGGCGGGATCGTCAGCGCCGGGGGACGTGTGTTGTCGGCCACCGCCACCGGCGGCACGCTGGCCGAGGCGCGCGATCGTGCCTACGCTTTGGTGGACGGTGTCCGGTTACGCGGGTCGCAGCATCGCAACGACATCGCGGCGCTGGCGATCGCCGGCGACATCACCGTGCCGACGCGGTGATCTCGTGCCGAGGGGTCGACTGCGCTCGTGGTCAGCTAGCCGCGCTGCCTGCTCGCCCTGATGTCGAGCCCGGCGAGTGGGGACGCGGCTGCTACCCCCGCCGCGTCAACAGCAACCCGCCAGGGGCGACCGCCGATGGTCAAGCCGTCGACGGCGAAGGCGCCGATCGCTGCCGACGGGCGCAGCGACACAGCGGCCGCCGGAATGTCGACCTCCAGCCCGAGGAATGCCTGCAGCATCACCACGGCCGCCGCTGCCGACCAGGCCTGCGGCCGACAGGAGGCCGGGTGGGGGACAGGGACAGGGACATCGACGGAGTCGAAACCGCCGTACAGCTCGGGCAGCCGGCCGTCAAAGGTGGCCGCGGCCGCCAGTAGTCCGCTGGCGAGGGTGGCCGCCTCGGCCGGGTAGCCCTCGCGCAGCAGACCTTGTATCGCGATGGCGGTGTCGTGTGGCCAGACGGAACCGCAGTGATACGACAGCGGCGAATAGCCGCCGGTAGCGGCGGACATGGTGCGAAGGCCGAAGCCGCTGGACATGCTGGGGTGGATCAACCGGGCGGCCACCGCTGCCGCCTCCTGGCGGTTCAGCAGCCCGGTGCCGAGCAGGTGTCCCATATTGGATGCAGGGGAGTCGACCTGACGTTTGGCTCCGTCCAGTGCCAGTGCTGGAAAGCTCCCGAGTGTGTCGCTGAGCCAAAAGTGCCTGCGGAAGTTCTGGGCCAGCGCCGCGGCGTAGGAGCGCCAGCGGGCCGCCCCCGGCCGGCCGAAGGCGTCCAGCAGTTCGGCGCCGGCCAGGGCGGCTTCGAAGGCGTAACCCTGCACCTCCGCCAGTGCGATGGGGCCGTCAGCGATGGTGCCGTCGACGAACCTGATCGAATCGCTGGAGTCCTTCCAGCCCTGATTAGTCAGACCCCGACCGGAGGAGTCCAGGTATTCCAAAAAGCCGTCACCATCCGGATCGCCATAAGTGGCAAGCCATTCCAGCGCCAGCACCGCGGTATCCAACTGTCGGTTCACCTCGGCCGGGTCCATCCCCCAGCGCCAGGCGTCGCGGAGCAGGCAGATCCACAGCGGCGTCGCATCGATCGACCCGAAGTAGATAGGTGGCAGGTGAACGTCGGGCAGATCGACCGCCGCCCGGCGCAGCTCATGCAGGATCTTGCCGGGTTCCTGGGCTGATTCCACGTCGACGGTGCCGCCCTGCCGGCGGCCAAGCACCCGCAGTGTGCCCTGCGCCACGTCGGTGCCCAGCGGCAGCGTCATCCGCGCCGACCACAGCGAGTCGCGGCCGAAAAGGGTGAGGTACCAGGGGGATCCGGCGGAGAAGAAGGTGTCGTCGTGTTCGCCGACCACGGCGGCCGCCAACCCGACGAGATCCTCGACGGATCGGTCCACCACCGCGGGCAGCCGGCGGTCATCGGCGCTGACCTGCGGCGCACTGAAGCCCGGCCGGGTCGGCGGTCCGAGAATGGCCCCCTCGTCGGTCACCGCCAACGACCAACGCAGTAGCACCTCGCCACCTGCCGGGATCGTCACATCCCAGCTCAGAGTGCTGGCGCCGCTGCCGATCTGGACGTCGGCCCGCGGCGC
>JALYXB010000001.1 GCA_030947305.1 Actinomycetota bacterium
GACTTTCGTCAGCTCGGCGACCGTGTTGAGCGGGCCGACCTGATCGTCGCCGGTGAGCCTGGCCGTCACCACCTGGGTCTGACCGGCTGGAATCACCAGCACGTGGTGAAAGGCAGCCTTGGTGCCCTGCCCGTCGGGATTGACGGTGGCCGCGCCGCTGACGACGTGATCGTTGATGCCGTCCTTGGGATACCTGGTGGCCGGCGCGCCGGCGAACCTCGCGTCGGCGCCCTCGCCGTACAGCTTGCGGACGTTGGTCTCGTTGTCGCAGAACAACATCTGCGGCGCGGCAGCTCCGGTACCGGCCGGCCCGGCCGAGACCACAGCCAACTCGCCATAGCCTGGATGGTGTCCGCGCAGGACCCCGCCGTCGGCGAACAGTCGCGGCGTTGGCGCCGGATCCTGTTGCCCGAAAGGGTTTCCCCACGACCAGGTGTTGCGAAACCACACCGTCGGCAAGACGTGCACGATGGCCTCATGATCGGAGCGGTTCTGCACAGAAATCGTCAGGCAGACATCGCGTGGGCCCGCCTTTGCCCACTCGCACGTCACCATCGCATATTCGCCTGGGCCGCCATTGGCCAGCTCTGCCGGATCGCCGAACACCCCGGTATCGATCAGCTCGTATTCCGGTTCGTCCCGGCCGCGGCCGGCATTGCCGGCCAGCAGGTGCGCATACGGGAACTCCGACAGCGGATAGGCATAGCGGGTGCGCATGTACGAATGTGTCGGGGTGTTGTCGACGTACCAGAAGTAGTCCTTGACGTCCTCACCGTGGTTGCCCTGGGCGTTGGCAAGCCCGAAGGCTCGCTCCTTGAGGATCGGGTCGGCCCCGTTCCACAGCGCAACACCGAAACAGCAGTGCTGCTGGGCATCGCTCCAGGCGCACAGGCCGTCCTCGTTCCACCGATAGCTGCGGGAAACGGCCTGCTCGAACGGGAACGACGCCCAGGCGTCACCGTCCTGCGAGTAGTCCTCGCGCACCGTTCCCCAGGCTCGCTCAGCAACGTAGGGACCCCATTCCCGCCAAGCCATTCGGCCGGTGTTCGCCTCCGCCAGCCGCTGCCGTTCGGCGCCGATCGGATCCGGCGGGTCGGCCGCCGAGGTGCTCGGTCCAGTCTTCGTCACATCCGCAACCGTGCCACACTGGATCGGTGACCAGCAGCGCCCCGGCGGCCGAATTGGCAGACCTGGCCGACCAGCTCGGCGCCGCAGACACCCCATGGATCACCATCGTCTGGAACGACCCGGTGAACCTGATGTCCTACGTCACCCATGTGTTCATGTCTGTGCTTGGGCACCCGAGAACGATCGCCGAGAAACTGATGCTGGACGTCCACCACAAGGGCAAGGCCTCGGTGTCGACCGGAACCCGAGAGAAGATCGAGACCGATGTGGCCAAGCTGCAGGCCGCGGGTCTGTGGGCCACCATGCAGCAGGATCGCTGAGCGGGGCGGACCAGGAGTGCGGGGATTTCGTCAGCGGTTCGGCAAGATCACCGCCACCCTCGAACCGCTGGAGGCATCGTTGCTGGCCGATCTGGTCGATCAGATCCGCGAGCTACTGTCCGGACGCCGGCAGGATCACCCCGAGGATCCGCTGGCCACCCTCACCGGGATCGCTGTCGGTCCCGCCGACAAACCGGCCGACCCGGCGCTGGCCCGACTGCTGCCGGATTTCCACGCCGACGATGCCGACCTGTCGGCTGGACTGCGGCAGTTGCGCGAGCCGGAGCTGATCGCCGCCAAGGACTCCGCAGCCGTCATCCTGCTGGACTCACTCCCGCGTGGCGGCGGCACCGTACGGCTGGACGACGACCAGGCAACGGCCTGGATGACCTCGCTCAATGACATTCGGTTGGCCATGTCCGAGCGGCTGCAGATCGTTGATGACGAGGCCGAACCCGTTGCCGTGACGGCAGATCCGGAAGGTCCGGCTGCCGGCATGTGGGCAACCTATCGGTGGCTGTCTGCGGTCCTTGACTCGCTGGTGATGGCGAGGATGCACTGAGTATGCGGGCCGCCGACGCCGCTGCGCTGATTCCGGATGGCTACCGCGCGTTGCTGGCCGGCCGCATCGGCGAGGGATTCGACGACGGACCGGGCTGGCTGCGCCAGTTGCCGGGCAACATCACCGCACTGTTCGATCAGTGGCTGCTCACCGTCGACGGCCCGTCCAGGTACGGCCATTGCGCCATTGCGGTCCCGGTGCTATCGCCCCGTGGGCCGGCCGTGCTGAAGATCAACTGGCCGCACCCGGAGGCGGCGCACGAGCATCTGGCGTTGAAGCGGTGGGACGGCAACGGGGCGATCCGATTGCTGGCTGCCGATCCGGCCAGCTGGGCGTTGTTGCTCGAGCGGGCGGACGCTCATCGGGACCTGTACTCCGAGCCGCTGCTCCAGGCCTGCGGAACCATCGGCGAATTGCTGCGCCGGCTGGCCGTTCCGGCCCTGCCGCAGCTGGTGCGGCTGTCCGACGAGGCCGCCCGGATCAGCGAGCTGATCGCCGGCTTCTACGCCATCCCGAGGAGATTCGTCGAGCAGGCCAGGTCGCTGTGCGCCGACCTGGTGTCCGATCCCGGCATCGACGCCAGCCTGGTGCACACCGATCTGCACTACTGGAATGTGCTGGCGTCGGACCGCGAGCCATGGCTGGCGATCGATCCGAAACCGATGGCAGCGGAGCCGGCGTTCGGCGTCGCGCCGGCGCTGTGGAACCGCTGGGACCAGGTGACGGCCGCCCGCTCTCCGCGCGATCACCTGCGAATGCGGCTGCAGTGGGTGTGTGAGGCCGGCGGCATCGACGAGGACAGGGCGAGGGCCTGGACCATCGTCCGGGAGGTGCAGAACGCACGGTGGGCCGTCAGCTCGAACGGCGCCGCAGGCGATGCGGACCGCAACGAAGCGCTGACCGTCGCCGTCACCATCATCAAGGCGATGCAATAGCCGCACCGGCGTGGTCCAGCGGCGCCACCGGCGGCGCCCCAACGATCAGGGTTCATTCAGGGTGTGCGCCCAAGCCCGACGCGCGCGCTTCGCCGTACGCTTGAGCCATGAGCATGCCAACATCCGGATCATTCGGTACCCCCGGCGAGCAAGGATCGGGCAACCTCCACCTGCCGCCGCTCAACATTCCCTCCGTCCCGGCGACTACTGCGCCTGGTTCGAAGACGCTGGCCAGGAAGCGGTCGTTGCTGCCGGCGAAGGTGCGGCCGGCGCTGTTCACCATCGGCGGTCTTGCCGCGGTGATGGCGATAGTGCAGATCGTCAACTCGCTGATGCATTACCACCTGAACAGCCAGTTCGGGCTGATCTCGCGGACCGTTGGCGGCCTGGACGGCATTCTGTTCGCGCCGTTGCTGCACGCCAGTTGGGGGCATCTGCTCGGGAACCTGGTGCCGCTGCTGATCTTCGGAATGTTGCTGTTCGCCGGAGGGGTGCGCCAGTTCCTGGTGGTCACCGTGCTGGTCTGGCTGGTGTCCGGCGTCGGCGTCTGGCTGGCCGGCCCCAGCCATACCGTGACCATCGGGGCGTCCGCGCTGATCTTCGGCTGGCTCGCGTACCTGGTGGCCCGCGGGGTGTTCACCCGCAACGTCGGGCAGATCCTGGTCGGCCTGGTGCTGCTGGTGCTCTGGGGTGGTCTGTTCTGGACCGGCATCGTGACCACCGCTGCCAGGGACCTGGTGGGCAGCACGGGAATCTCATGGCAGGACCACCTGTTCGGTGCCATCGGCGGGGTACTGGCCGCATTCCTGGTCGCCAAGGCCGACGAGCCGCGCCGGAAGAAGGTTAACGCCGGCGCCGGCTGACCGGTGTCGGCTACCCAGTGTCGGCGTCACCGCGGCGTAGGCGCGCACCGGTAGCCTCGTGCGGATGAACGCCGACCGCACCGCCGACCGGTCGGCACCGATCGGAATCTTCGATTCCGGAGTGGGCGGTCTGACGGTTGCCAGGGCCGTCATCGACCAACTGCCAGCAGAACGGGTTCGCTACGTCGGCGACACCGCACATGCCCCATACGGGCCGCGGCCGTTGGACGAGATCCGCGGTTGCTCATTTGACGTGGCCGACTCGCTGGTCGACAGCGGCATCAAGCTGCTGGTGATTGCCTGCAACAGCGCCGCAGCTGCCGGGGTGACTGCCTTGGCCCGGAAGCGTTATGACATACCGGTTCTCGAGGTGGTCG
>JALYXB010000013.1 GCA_030947305.1 Actinomycetota bacterium
CTGGTGGGAGGAGGCAGCGGCTACACCTCGTTGGTCCATCTAGACGACGCGGCCAGCGCTACCGTGCTGGCCGTGGAGCAGCAAGCAAAGGGCATCTTCAACATCGTCGATGACGAACCGGCCCCGGTCAGCCAATGGCTGCCCTACCTGGCCGAGTGCGCTGGAGCGAGGCGGCCGATGCAGGTACCCAGCTGGCTGGCCAGGCTGCTGGCCGGGCCAGTGGTGGTGACGATCATGACCGAAGGCCGC
Organism: Actinomycetota bacterium; assembly: GCA_030947305.1. Taxonomy (GTDB): domain Bacteria; phylum Actinomycetota; class Actinomycetes; order Mycobacteriales; family Nakamurellaceae; genus Nakamurella. The sequence goes on from JALYXB010000013.1 coordinate 250, forward strand.
GGCTTCTCCAACGCCAAGGCCAAGCGGGAACTCGGCTGGCAGCTGCTGTACCCCTCGTGGCGCCAGGGATTCAAGGCGGAGCTGGCATGACACGGATCGAGCGGTTCGAAGAGCTGCGGCCGTTGCTGTTCGCGATCGGCTACCGGATCCTCGGCAGTGTCAGCGAGGCCGAGGACGCGGTGCAGGAAACATGGCTGCGTTACCAGTCCTCGCCGACGGAACCCACCTCCACCAAGTCCTTCCTCTCGGCCGTGGTGACCCGGATCTCGATCGATGTGCTGCGTTCGGCGCGTTCCCGGCGGGAGGAGTACGTCGGGAACTGGTTCCCGGAGCCGCTGCTCGACGATCCATATTCCGACCCAGCGCGTTCGGCGGAGCTGGCAGACTCGGTGTCGATGGCGGCACTGTTGCTGCTCGAGCGACTCAGCCCGCTCGAGCGGGCAGTGTTCGTGCTGCGCGAGGTGTTCGGGTTCGGATTCCCGCTGATCGCCTCGACGGTGGATCGGTCGGAGTCGGCGTGCCGGCAACTCGCCATGCGGGCCCGGCGGCATATGCAGGCTGGACGCCCGCGGTTTGAGGCCAACCGCAGAGAGCGGGATGAGCTGGCGTCCCGATTCTTCGATGCATTGCAGGATGGCGACATCGGGGGACTGCGGGAGCTGCTGGCCGCCGACGTTCAGATGATCGGCGACGGCGGCGGCAAGGCACCGCAATGGGGCAAGGGCATTTTCGGCGCCGACAAGGTTGCCAGAGTGCTTGCCTCGATCGTTCCCGGGTTGGTCCGGATCGGCGGTGATCTGGAGCCCCGCCTGGTGAACGGCCAACCGGGCGCAGTTTTTCACGACCGGGACGACAAGGTGATCAATACCTGGGCGCTGGACATCCTCGACGGGCGGATCCAGACAATTCGCACGGTGCTCAACCCCGACAAGCTCGGTCACGTCGGCCCGGTCGCGGACGCGTGGGCCGTCTTCCGCGAGGCGAACAAGACTCGTAGGTCCGGGAATTGACCGAACGAACCGATTGCGCTGCAACCTCGCTCGTTGCCGGGCGGCCCCACCGGCCAACCTCGACCGTCGGTCGTTCCGCTGTGGCACGATTCCCCACGTGACCAGCAGACCCACCCCGTCGCAGCAGTTGCAGGACCTCGCCCGACTGCGCCGGGTCCGCGACCGGATCGACCGCGAATACGCCCAGCCATTGGATGTCGAAGCCCTGGCCCGCGGCGCGCATATGTCCGCCGGGCACCTCAGCCGCGAGTTCAAGCTCGCCTTTGGCGAATCGCCGTACGGCTACCTGATGACCAGGCGCATCGAGCGCGCGATGATGCTGCTGCGCCGGGGCGACCTTAGCGTTACCGACGTCTGTTTCACCGTCGGATGCTCCTCGCTGGGCACCTTCAGCACCCGCTTCGCCGAACTGGTCGGCATGTCGCCGAGCGCCTATCGGCGGCAGAGTGTCGGCGCGCCAATGGAAATGCCCTCCTGCGTGGCGAAGCAGGTGACGAGACCGGTCAGGAATCGAGAAGCTCCGGTCAGCGAGCGGCATTTACTCTGACGGTCAACGACATCAACCCCACGACAGCAGGAGTGATCATGACCGACTCACCCACCCTGGGAATCAAGACCGTGCTGCATCCGGTGACCGACCTGGAGGCGTCCAAGGCCGTCTACTCCGCGCTGCTCGGCGCTGCGCCGACGGCCGACGCGCCCTACTACGTCGGCTACGACGCCGAGGGTCAGCACATCGGTCTGGTACCGAACGGCGGACCGCAGGGCATGACGTCACCGGTTGCGTACTGGCATGTGACGGACATCGAGACGAAACTCGCCGAGGTGACGGCCGCGGGCGCCACCGTAAGAGATCCTCCGAAGGACGTCGGCGGCGGCCGGCTGGTGGCCACGGTCACCGACCCCGACGGCAACGTCCTGGGTATCCTTCAGGACCGCTGACTGGGCTGCCCGATGTGAGCTGACGGCCGCTGTCCGGCGAAAGCGATGCCGCCAACAAGAAGAGAGATACCACCACCATGGCCAGGACGACGAAGCCGCACGCTGCCGACAGCCACGATCTGATACGGGTGCACGGCGCCAGGGTGAACAATCTGAAGGACGTCAGCGTCGAGATCCCCAAGCGCCGGCTGACGGTGTTCACCGGCATTTCGGGTTCGGGGAAGAGCTCGCTGGTGTTCGCCACCATCGCCGCCGAGTCGCAGCGGATGATCAACGAGACGTACAGCTCGTTCGTGCAGGGGTTCATGCCGAACCTGGCGCGGCCGGATGTCGATGTACTCGAAGGGCTGACGACTGCGATCATCGTCGACCAGGAGCGGATGGGCGCCAACCCCCGCTCCACCGTTGGCACCGCGACCGACGCCAACGCCATGCTGCGCATCCTGTTCAGCCGGCTCGGCGAACCGCATATCGGGCCGGCAACGGCGTTCTCCTTCAACGTCCCGACCCGCAAGGCGAGCGGGGTGATGAGCACCGAGAAGGCCGGCGGCCGGGTCGAGAAGAGCGTGGTGCAGAACGCGGTCTACATGGGCGGTATGTGCCCGCGGTGCGAGGGCATGGGCTCGGTCTCCGACTTCGATCTGACGGCGCTGTACGACCAGGAGACGTCGCTGGGCGCCGGTGCCCTCACCATTCCCGGTTACAGCATGGACGGTTGGTACGGGCGCATTTTCGCCGGCGCCGGCTTCGACATGCACAAGCCGATCAAGACGTTCACCAAGAAGGAAATGCACGACCTGCTCTACAAGGAGCCGACGAGGATCAAGGTCGATGGCATCAACCTCACCTATGAGGGGTTGATCCCGAAGATCCAGAAGTCGATGCTCTCCAAGGATGTCGATGCAATGCAACCGCACGTCCGCGCGTTCGTCGAGCGGGCGATCACCTTCCAGATTTGCCCGGACTGTGACGGCACCCGGCTGACCAAGGAGGCCAGGTCTTCGAAGATCAACGGAAAGAACATCGCCGACCTCTGCTCCATGCAGATCACCGAGCTCGCCGAATGGGTCGGTGGGCTGAGGGCGCCAATGGTCGCCCCGCTGGTCGCCGGGCTGCGTCACCTGCTCGGGGCTTTCACCGAGATCGGCCTCGGCTATCTGTCTCTCGACCGGCCGGCGGGCACCCTGTCCGGGGGAGAAGCCCAGCGCACCAAGATGATCCGACACCTCGGCTCGTCGCTGACCGATGTCACCTACGTCTTCGACGAGCCCACGATCGGGCTGCACCCGCACGACATCGAGCGGATGAACGAGCTGCTGATGCAGCTACGGGACAAGGGCAACACGGTGCTCGTCGTCGAGCACAAGCCGGAGACCATCGCTATCGCTGACCATGTCGTCGACCTGGGTCCAGGTGCCGGCACGGCGGGCGGCGCCGTGTGCTTCGAGGGAACGGTGCAGGGGCTGCGGGGGAGCGACACCATCACGGGTCGCCACCTCGATGATCGGGCGAGACTCAAGGACTCGGTGCGTGAGTCGTCCGGTGCATTGAAGGTCCGGAAGGCGTCGACGCACAATCTCAAGAACGTGGACGTGGACATCCCGCTGGGCGTGCTCTGCGTCCTCACCGGCGTCGCCGGCTCCGGCAAGAGTTCACTGATCGACGGCTCGGTCGACGGCCGTGACGGTGTCGTGGTGGTGGATCAGGGCGCTATCCGCGGTTCGCGTCGGAGCAACCCGGCGACGTATACCGGGCTGCAGGAGCCGATCCGCAAGGCGTTCGCCAAGGCCAACGGCGTGAAGCCGGCGCTCTTCAGCTCCAATTCCGAAGGCGCCTGTCCCAGCTGCAATGGCGCCGGTGTGATTTACACCGAATTGGGGGTGATGGCCACCGTCGAATCCACGTGTGAGGAGTGTGAGGGCAAGCGATTCCAGGCTTCGGTGCTGGAGTACACCCTCGGCGGCGAGAACATCGCCGAGGTGCTGGCAATGTCGGTGACTGAGGCAGAGGCGTTCTTCGCCGACGGAGCCGCACAGACACCGGCGGCACACAAGATCCTGGATCAGCTCGCCGACGTCGGGCTCGGCTACCTTACCCTCGGTCAGCCGCTCACCACCCTGTCCGGGGGTGAGCGGCAACGGATCAAGCTGGCAAGCTCGTTGGGAGACAAGGGATCTGCCGATGCCACCGTCTACGTCCTGGACGAGCCGACCACCGGACTTCATCTCGCCGACGTGGAAAACCTGCTCGGCCTGCTCGACCGGCTCGTCGACTCCGGCAAGTCGGTAATCGTCATTGAGCATCACCAGGCGGTGATGGCGCACGCGGACTGGATCATCGATCTCGGGCCCGGAGCCGGGCATGACGGCGGCCGTCTGGTCTTCGAGGGAACCCCCGCCGACCTCGTCGCCGACCGATCGACCCTCACCGGCCAGCACCTGGCGGCCTACGTCGGCGGCTGACCCGATCGCGGAAACCGTTGTCACCGATCAGGATTCGAGAAGCGCCGAGATTGGCGTCGCCGCTAGGCTCGCCGTCATGGACATGACGATTCAGGCGAGCTTCCTCCCGCAGGACGATCCCGATGCGGCGCTTCGGTTCTACCGCGACATCCTCGGCTTCGATGTCCGCAAAGATGTCGGCTACGGCGGCCTGCATTGGATCACGGTCGGCCCGGTCAACCAGCCGGATACCTCCATCGTCCTGCACCCGCCGGCCGCCGATCCCGGGATCACCGACGACGAGCGTCGCACGATTGCCGAGATGATGGCCAAGGGCACCTACGGCATCATCACGCTGGCCACCGATAATCTCGACGGAACCTTCGAGCAGCTGGTGGCTCGCGGTGCCGAGGTCGTCCAGGAGCCGACCGATCAGCCTTACGGGATTCGCGACTGTGCCTTCCGCGATCCCGCCGGCAACCTCATCCGGATCAACCAGCTGACCTGACCCGTTGACGATCGGGCGTTGTCCGATCGACCGGGTCAACGATCCAACTGGGCGGTAACCGGCCGGGATTGGCTGTTGAGTCGGTGGATCGGACAGTAATGAGATTTGTAGACCAGTGCGGAGTCGGAGGCGCTGAGGCAAAACCGTCACTGTGACGTAATAGGTGAGCAGGTTGTCGAGCACGGGTCCCAAGAGGGAGTTGGGTCGATCGTCAACCAGTTGCAGCTGTAGCTTCCTGAACTGAGATACACACAAATCACCGAACCGCCGATAATGAACATTATGTCAAGTAGTAGCATCCCGGAGATCGCAGACATTCTTGGAAGCCAGTGGGCACGATCCAG
>JALYXB010000032.1 GCA_030947305.1 Actinomycetota bacterium
TATCAGATGCAGCTCGCACCCGGTGGCCGCGGCGGTCCGGATGGCATTGCCGGTATTCGGCGGAATCCGCGGCTCCAGGAAAGCGAGTCGAAACATCGGTGCATCGTCGCACGGGCCGGTCGGCACCGGTTCGCTGACAGAGGCTGGCGGCAGGAGTTGGTGTCACGGGCGCCTGCTGTCGCCGATGCCGATGCCGCCATGCCGGGATTGAACGGTGCGACGGAGCAGCTGGGATCGCCTCCGGCAGAGTTGTCGGTTCCGGGGCGAGGCATTCGTAGCAGAGTGGGAGGTGCCGATCATGGGCGCCTGGACAAGGGAGTGATGAGATGACGCGGTACCTGATCTCGTTCGACGACGGCGCAATGACCTTTCCGAAGGAAGAGCTGCCTGCGGTGACCGATGCCGCAGGCGCGGTGAAAAAGCAGGCCGAGGACGCCGGGGTGTGGGTCTTCAGCGCCGGAATCCAGCACCAGGTGCCGAGCGTCGTTGCCACCGACGGAACGGTCACCGACGGCCCGTACCCCCAGAGCAAGGAACACCTCGGCGGATTCGCGGTGGTCGAGGTGCCCTCGCGCGAGGAGGCCCTGGGGTGGGCTGCCAAGATCGCCGCCGCCTGCCGCTGCGCGCAAGAGGTATTCGAACTGCCGGACGACCCGGCCTCCTGATCGAAGTCGCCACTGCACGACCAGGCGGTGTATGAACAGGATCATGAGCGACGCGACACCGACGCCGACGGTTGACGAGCGGTTCGGCGATAAGGGGGCACCGACTACCCCGTGGGAGTCGGTGTCCAGGGCCCTGCAGGACGCCGAGTTGTATTGGCTGACGACGGTGCGGCCGAACGGTCGCCCGCACGTGACGCCGGTCATCGGGCTGTGGCGAAGCGGTGGCATGCACTTCGCGACCGGGCCGGAAGAGCAGAAGGCGCACAACATTAACGGGAATCCGCTGGTTGCTATCACCACCGGCGTCAATACCTGGGCGGACGGGCTAGACGTGGTGGTCGAGGGCGCGGCGGTCAGGGTGACCGACTCCGCTCACCTTCACCTGGTTGCCGACGCGATCGAGGCGAAGTACGGCAGCGCCTGGACATTCACCGTCGGCGGCGATGGCGACATCTTCGGCGACCGCGACCATCCGGCGCACCTGTTCAAGGTGGACCCTGACAAGGTGCTGGCCTTCGGCAAGAACCCGCACACCCAGACGGCATTTCGCTTCTCGAAGCCGAATGTCGCCTGAGAGCTAACAGGTCTGGCTGAGCACCGTGCCAATGGCGATGTCCATCGGTCAGGATCGTCCGACCCCGGCGACGGTGGCCGCTGCCGCCCATGTCTTGTCCAGAATGCTGCCCGTCATACTGCACGTTCGGTGCCGGACCGCCCTGCCCTCGGACTCCGCTCATTGCAGATTTCTCCAGTTGCCTGGTGCGCCCTTACGGTAGACGGCGGCACCGCCGCCAGGCCTGCTCGACCGGAAGGCAGCCAGACATCTCCGACACCGCCCGACCGCGGGCTTCCTCGCTGTGGCAACTGCGCGGAATCAGGCGCCTGGTGGTCTACACCTTCCTTGGCTTCACCGGTTTCTTCCTGACTTTGGCGTCGCTGCCGGCTTGGGTGGCGGCCAACGGCACCAGCGACGACGTCGCCGGCCTGGTGACCACCGCCTTCCTTGCCAGCACCATCTGCACCCAGGTGCTCGTCCCGCGGTTGACCCGCCGGCTCGGGTTGACCCCGGTGCTGATCGCCGGTTTGGTGGCGATCGGTGCGCCTGCCCCGCTGCTGGCCGTCAGTGCCGAGTTGCGCTGGGTGCTGGTGATCTCGATCGTCCGCGGCTGCGGATTCGGCATCCTGACGGTGCTCGGTGCCCTGCTCAGCGCGCAGCTGGTACCGGCGGACAGGCGTGGGGAGGCGATCGGGTTGTACGGCCTGGCGATTGCGGTGCCCAACCTGGTCGCCGTGCCCGTCGGGGTCGCGCTGGCGACGTCGAGACACTTCGAATGGGTGGCCTTCATCGGCGCCGCCCCGCTGATGGCGATCCCGGCTGCCGTTGCCCTCGGCCGTTCGGTGCGGGACGCGGAGCAGATCCAGCACGGCGGCACCCACTCGGCCCGCTCGGCGGTGCGGGCGACGTTGTCGCCTGCCATCGTGCTGTTGGTGGTGACGATGGCCGGCGGGGCGCTGCTCACCTATCTGCCCATCGTCCGTCCGTCCGGGGTGACGGCGTCGGTGGCGCTGCTGGCGTTCGGCGCCACCGGCGCGCTGAGTCGGTGGCTGGCGGGTGGCCTGGTCGACCGGATGGGGCTGCGATCGTTGCTGCCGCTGGCCTCCGCGGCCGCCATCGTCGGGTTGTTGATCGTTGCCGGCGGACTGCTCAGCGACCGCGACGCCGCCGCGGTGATCATCGTCGGCTCCGCGCTGCTCGGGATCGGGTACGGGGCCGTACAGAACCTGACCCTGGTGTCGGCATTCGCCCGGGCCGGCCCCTCACAGGCGACGACGGCCAGCGCGGTGTGGAACGCCGGGTTCGACAGCGGGACGGCGATAGGCGCCGCCATGGTGGGGATCGCAGCGGCTCGGCTGGGCCCGCCGGCGACGTTCCTGGCCGCCGCCGTGTTCATCGCTGCCAGCGCCCCCTTGGTGATCGCGTCCATCAGAACCCCGCACCGCTGACCGGTCGGACGGTTACCTGGCCGCGGCCAGCGGTGCCCAGAACGGACGGGTTCGGTGGATCGCAGCGCGTCGGCGCGTTGCGATCCGCTGACGGCGTGCGGAATCGGTGGCGGCCCGGTCTCGGCGTCACGAAGTGGTGCTTCCTTGCGCGACTTTCCGGTGCAACCATTGGTCGTGGCATACATGGTCCGTGCGCGGCACCGGGCGCCGAAGGTCATCGCTGCGGTGCCGGTCGACCCGACTCTGCCGAGGGCGTGCATCATCGGCGCCGGATCCTGCGGCATCGCCGCGGCCAAGGCTCTGTCCGCCGCCGGTATCCCGTTCGACTGCTTCGAGCAGGGACCGGTGATCGGCGGCAACTGGGTGTTCGACAATCCCAACGGGTGGTCCGCGTGTTACCAGTCGTTGGAGATCAACACGTCCTGCCCGCGGATGGCCTTCTCGGACTTCCCGATGCCTGGGCATCTTCCGCACTACGCCAAGCACTTCCAGGTCCGCGAGTACTTCGAGGCGTACGTCGATCACTTCGGCATCCGGGATGCACTCACCGTCAATACCAGGGTGCAGCAGGTGCAACGCTGCGGCGACCGGTGGACGGTGCAGACGTCAGGGCCCGCCGGCGAACAGGCCGGCGAGTACGACGCGGTGCTGGTGGCCAACGGTCACCACTGGGACGAGCGGTGGCCGGAACCGGCCTACCCCGGCCACTTTGACGGCGAACAACTGCATTCCCACTCCTACCGTTCGGCCGAGCAATTGCGCGGCCGCAACGTGCTGGTGGTCGGGATGGGCAACTCGGCGATGGACATTGCGGTCGAGGCCAGCGTCGTCGGGGCCTCGTCGAACATCTCGGTGCGGCGCGGCCAGTGGGTGATCCGTAAAACCCTGCTCGGATTCGCCAGCGACCAGGTGGCGCTGCCAGGTTGGATGCCGTGGTGGGCGCAGCGGCTCCGGTTGGTGGCCGGAGCTCGACTCAATATTCAGACGTCCCACTACGGGCTGCCCAGACCGGACCATCGGCCCTGGCAGAGCCATCCGGTGCAGTCCGACCGGTTCGCCGGCCGACTCAGGGCCGGCGCAATCATCCCGCGCCCGGCTATCGACCGGCTCGACGGTAGCGGGGTGGTGTTCGTCGACGGCAGTCGCGCCCCCGTCGATCTGGTCATCTGGTGCACCGGATACCGGGTGGGCTTTCCCTTCCTTGACCCTCGCATGGTGGCGGCACCAGGTAACGAGCTGCCGTTGTGGAAGCGAACGGTGCATCCTGAGCTGCCGGGCTTGTATTTCGTCGGCCTGCTGCAGCCGATAGGGGCGGTGATGCCACTGGCCCAGGCGCAATCCGAGTGGATCGCCGAAATGCTGACAGGACAGTACGTTTCGCCGCCCCGAGAGACCATCAGCCGGCAGCTGCGCCGGGAACACCAGCGGAACAAGAGTCGGTTCTACGCCTCTGATCGACACACCATGGAAGTCGACTTCGACAACTATCTATGGGACTTGAAGCGGGAACGGCGGCGCGGCGCTGTCAAAGCCCGGGAAGTCGCCGCCCTGGCGCCAGTTCAGGCGTGAAGACCGGCGCCGGCGATGGTGCACCGCCGCCGCCGACACACAGCTAGCCGTTGACGACGAGCCGGGCCGTCACCTCTTCGCCGTCCTCGAGTTGTTCCGCGCGGCGAACCTCGGCCTTCACCGGGATGACGTAGCCACCGTTCTTCGGGAACAACGAGGTTGTCCATTCGGTCTGGCCGACCCGGACGGTGGCCGGGATCATCCCCCAGCCGTAGCTGACGTCCGGAGCGATGGCGGCGATCTCTCGGCACAGGTCCGGCGGTACCGTCAGGA
>JALYXB010000089.1 GCA_030947305.1 Actinomycetota bacterium
GCCAGCGCCGCAGTGTTGACCCAGGCACTGTGGTGGTCCCGGTTGAGCAGGTAAGCGGGTCGCGGGCCGGTAGCAGTATCCAGCTCGCCTGGCTGCGGGGTGTTGCCGCAGAAGTGTTCCTCGGCCCAACCGCCACCGGTCAGCCATTCGATATCAGGGTTGGCGTCGGCATAGCCGCGGATGATGGCGAGATGGCCGTCGGCGTCTGTGCCGCCGACCAGGTTGCACTGCAGGTCTTCCAGCTGTCCGGCACCAGGGTGGATGTGCGCATCGGTGAACCCTGGCAGCACCAGACGCCCTGCTACGTCGACGGTCTCGGTGTGCTGGCCGGCGGTGCAGGATACGTCTCCGACGCCGATGATTGCGCCGCCGGCAATTGCCAGATCGGCGCGCTGCGGCGCCGCGGTTCCCGGCTCGTACAGGCTGCCGCCGCGAAGGATCAGTTCTGCGGCAACGGGTGTCCCGGTCATCGGCCCGGCCATCGCCGTCCTGGTCCGAGCCCGACATTGCGCTGCGATCCGAATCGGTGGGGTGCGCTGCCGAGCGGCGCCATGGCACCGCCGGCGTCGGTGGGCGTTGGGCCCGGTTGACAGACCGGGCAATAGAACGCCGGCCGCTGCATGGGCGGTTGACCGATGCCGGCCACCCGGATGGTGCTCCCGCAGCGACGACACGGTCGGCCCGATCTGGCGTGCACGAAGGCATTCTCATGGCGCCGGGGGTCGCCGGTGGTGTTCGGTGTCGCTTGCTGTGCCCCGCGAATTAACAGCTTGCGGGCAAGATCCAGCACCGACACGGCGTCGACCTCGTCGGACGGTGTCCACGGCGAGATGCGTTTCACGAACAGCGATTCGGCCATGTAGAACGTTCCGATGCCGGCGACGACCGTCTGGTCGAGCATGACCTCGCCGACCGGGCGTTCACCGCTGCTTGCCCAGCGGTCCACCGCGGTGGCCCGTCCGGCCGGTTCCCACTCGCCGGCCATGATGTCCGGCCCGAGATGCTCGATGAGTCGGTGCTCGGCTTCGGTCGGCACCAGGTCGAGCATCCCGAGCAGGATTCCCACTGCCGTCCACTCCCGGTTCTCCAATACGGCGCGGATCTGTTCGTCGTCGGCACTGGGCCATGGCCGGGATCCGCTGCCGTGAATCCGCCAGCTCCCATCCATTCGAAGGTGGGTGTGCAGGGTGAGCGGCTCGGACGTTACGGTCGGCATCGTGGGGACTTCGGTCGCGGCAGCGAGTCGGATGAACAGGTGCTTGCCGTACGCGACCACCTCAAGCACCTCGCGGCCGATGAGGTCCTTGGCACCGAGCTCGCCCCAGCGAAGCTCGGCGCGGGTCAGCCTCCGGCCGGCCAACGCCCTGTGCAGCCCCTGCGAGGAACGCAGCACGGTGTCTCCCTCCGGCATCAGCGCACCCCGGCCCGCAAGCGGAACCCACGTGGGGTGATGGCAAACCCATTGGCCTGCAATGCCTGCACCACCTCACGAGCCGCCTCCGGACCGACTGCGTCCGCACCGTCGATTTTGGTCACTGTCATGCCCGCGATGCGTCCAGAGACGACGACCCCGGCCAACGCCGCGGCGGCGGCCTGCAGCTTCGGCGGTTGATCGGTGAACGACAGCACCGAACGGCCGCCGCGTTCGGCGTACAGGATCGGCTCGCCGGCCGACAGCACTACCACTGCGCCGGCTCGCCTGGCCGGCCGATGGGTGTCGGCGAGCCCTCGATCGGGCCATGGCAGCGCGGCCCCGAAGGGATTGGCCGGGTCCGCCGCGGCCAGCACCAGTGCGTCGGCAGCGGGTGCAACGTCGGTCCCGATCGGCCGACCAGCTGGCCGCCGGGGTAAGGCGGTCTCGTCCGCGGTGGCCCGTAACCGATCCACCGCACCTGCCGCGCCGAACTGAGCGGCGCCAAGTCCCTCGACGAAATAGCCCCTGCGGACCCTGCCGGACTCTTCGAACGCGGCCAGCACCCTGTACATCGCACCGAAGCCACCCGGCGTCTCCTCGGCCAGTACCGCGCCGCGGGTGACGATCCCGTGTCGGTCCAGCAGGATCTCGGCCGCGGCGTGCGCCCTCATCGTCGGATCCGCCTCCACCGGCGGCACCAGCGACCAGCGACCAGCAACGACCGGGGCGACCCGGGCCGGCCGGCCGGCCGCCGCCAACGCGGACAAGCCTGCCCGGCGACTGAGTCGCGGGCGCGGCGGGCCGGTTCGCTGCCGATGCGCGGTCTTACCGCCGGACAGCCGGGCGCGCACCGGTGCGAGGGTGTCCCCGGTGATCAGTCCAGCAAACACCAAGTCCCACAACGCTTCCGTCAGCTCAGCGTCGGAGGGTCTGGCGTCCAGCTCGGAGGCAGCGGCATCGGCCAGCGCCCGAAAGAAGTACCCTCCGCCACCGCTGAGCACCCTGAGCAGTGCGCGATGAGCGGGGCCGTCCCACTCGGCGTGTGGGATGGGCAGTGTCAGTGCCGCTGTGTCGGCCAGGTGCAGGCTGATCCAGCCGTCGTCACCCGCCAGCGCACCATGCCCGGCCCAGACCACCTCACCCGCCCCGGTCAACCCATCGAGGATGGCCGGCGAATAGTCGGCCACCCTGGCCGGCAGCACCAGAGTCTCGACAGCCGAGGCCGGCAGGACCGCACCCGCCAACTGCTCCACCGCGCGCAAGACGCCTTCTGCCCCCCGCAGCCGGTCCTGACCCGACCGAACGCCGATGCCGTTCCAGGCCGGCAGAAATCGCGCCAACTGGGTGGGTTCGACGGGTTCCACCTCCGATCGCAGGGCGGCCAGCGACCGCCGCCGCAATAACCGCAGCACTTCGGCGTCGACGAACTCCCTGCCGCCCGTTGACTCCCTTGTCGCATCCTCGTCCAGCGGATCCACCGGATCTGCACCCGGCGGGCGCAGCTCCCCCTCTGCCAGTCGGCCGGCAGACGTCAAGCGCCGCAACGCATCGATGACGACAGAGACACCCAACCCATAGCGGCGAGCCGGGGCGGCCGGGACAAATGGCCCTCGAGTGCGGGCGTACCGCCCGATCAGGCTGGCAATGGGGTCGGCGGGAGCCGCCATGAAGGTTTCCGCGATGCCGATCGGCAGCGCCACCCCGAGGCCATCGCGGAGCAGGCCGGCATCGATCGGGTCCGCGTAACAGTCGCGGCCGCCCACTCGCACAACGACCGCACGCCTGGTCGCCTGCAAATCGGCCAATGCGCCCGGCACGTCGACTGCGCTCCGAGCGCTTATCTCGGCCACCGTGAGCGGGCCGAGAATCCGTAGCAGGTCGGCGATCTCGTCGATGGAGCGGGCCTTGCGATCGTCGGCCAGTCGCTGCAATTCGAACTCGGTACGGACGACAGCATCGGCAGCAAGTAGATCCCGCAGCACAGGGGCATCAGGGCCGCCCAGCAGATCGGCCAGCAGGCCGGGGTCGAGTGTGAGCGCCGCGGCACGCCTCTCGGCCAAGGGCGAGTCGCCGTCGTAGATGAATTGGGCCACATAACCGAACAGCAGCGACGAGGCAAATGGGCTCGGTGCCGACGTTTCCACCTCGACGATCCGCATCGTCCTGGTAGCCAGGCGGCGATGTAGATCTGCCAGCGCCGGCACATCGAACACGTCCTGCAGGCACTCCCGCACGGCCTCTGCGACGATCGGGAACGACGGGTACTTGCTGGCCACCTCCAGCAGCTGGGACGCCCTCAGTCGTTGCTGCCACAGCGGCTGGCGCTGGCCGATCTGCCTGCGGGGCAACAACAATGCTCGAGCGGCACACTCCCTGAATCGCGCAGCGAATACCGCTGAGCCGCCGATCTGCTCGGTGACCTCGGACTGCACGGTCGCCGGATCCAGGGTGATGAACTCGGCCAGGTCCGGCAACCCACCCTCATATTCCAGGTCGGGCAACCTCAGCACGATGCCGTCGTCGGCATGCATCGCCGAGACGTCCACCCCGAATCGTTCCCGCATCCTGGCCGCGATTACCAGCGCCCACGGCGCATGCACGGCCGCGCCGTATGGGGAGTGCAGCACCACCCGCCAGTCCCCGAGCTCGTCACGGAACCGTTCGAGTACCAGGGTGGTCTCGTCCGGAAGAACACCGGCCGCCTGCTGCTGTTCCGCCAGATAACCGATCAGGTTGGTGGCCGCGTTGTTGTCCAAACCGATGCGCTGCAAGCGACCGCGCGCTGCTTCGCCGTCCCTGCCGACCTCACGCACGAACCTGCCGTGGGCGGTACCCAGCTCGGCCGGCCGACCGAGGGTGTCGCCCTTCCAGAACGGCAGCCGACCCGGTAGCCCGCCGGCCGGCAACACCAACACCCGGTCGTGGGTGATGTCGACGATGCGCCAGCTGCTGGAGCCGAGGGCGAACACGTCGCCCACGCGCGACTCGTAGACCATCTCCTCGTCCAGCTCGCCAACCCGCCGCCCGGGACCCTCCCCGGATGCCAGGAACACCCCGAACAGTCCACGGTCGGGAATGGTGCCGCCCGAGGTGACGGCGAGGCGCTGGGCGCCCGGCCTCCCGACCAGCTCACCCGTCACCCTGTCCCAGCTGAGCCGGGGACGGAGTTCGGCGAACTCCTCGCTCGGGTAGCGGCCGGACAGCATGTCCAGCACGGCTTCGAGCGGCCCACGGCTGAGGGCGGCGAACGGCGCCGATCTACGCAGCATGGCATGCAGCTCGTCAACGGTGATCGAGTCCATGGCGACGATCGCCACTATCTGTTGCGCTGCGACGTCGAGCGGAAGAGAGGGCACGGTAAGGGATTCGATCTGGCCGGACAGCATCCGCTCGGCAACCACAGCGGTGGATAGCAGGTCCCCGCGAAACTTCGGGAACATCACCCCGTGGCTCAAAGCGCCCACCTGGTGGCCGGCTCGACCGATCCGCTGCAGCCCGCCGGCCACACTCGGCGGCGCTTCCACCTGGATCACCAGGTCGACGGCTCCCATGTCGATACCGAGTTCAAGGCTGGAGGTGGCGACCACCGCCGGCAGCACCCCGGACTTCAGCTCGTTCTCGATGATCGCCCGCTGCTCCGATGACACGCTGCCGTGGTGTGCCTTGGCCAGAGCCGTTGCGGCGCCCAAGGATCTGCCGGACTGGGCCATTACCTGGGAGGGCTCACCGACGTTGCCCGATTGCTCTCCGACAGGGCCCGCTGTCCGTTCGGCATGTACCTCGTTGATCCTTGCGGTGAGCCTCTCGGCCAGCCGTCGGGAGTTGGCGAAGACAATGGTGGATCGGTGGGCGGTGATCAGGTCGACCACTCGTTCCTCCACGTGCGGCCAAATCGACGACTTCCGAACGTCACCGGCCGCAGCGCCCGTCAGATCCCCGGTCGGCGAACCCAGCTGCGTCATGTCCTCGACCGGAACGACGACGTCGAGGTCGATCACCTTGCTGCTGGCTGGAGCAACGATGCTGACCGGTCTGCTGCCTGCCAGAAATCTGGCCGCCTCCTCGACGGGGCGGACGGTGGCCGACAGCCCGATGCGCTGGGCCGGCGAGTCGACAAGCGCGTCGAGTCGTTCCAGGGACACGGCAAGATGCGCTCCGCGTTTCGTGCTGGCAATGGAGTGCACCTCGTCGACGATCACCGTCTCGACGCCGGACAACATCTCCCTGGCCCTGCTGGTGAGGATCAGGAACAACGACTCGGGGGTGGTGATCAGGATGTCGGCGCCGTCCCTGGCGAACGCCCGCCGGTCCGCCGACGGAGTGTCTCCCGACCGCACCGCGACACTGATCTGAGGCGGCTGCTCGCCCCGGGCCGCCGCCAACCCCGCCATTCCTGCGATGGGCGAGCGCAGGTTTCGTTCGACGTCGACGGCGAGGGCCTTGATCGGGGACAGGTAAAGCACCTTGCAGGTGCGGCGCGGATCGACCGTGCCGCCGGTCGTTGTCCGGCGGCCGGTTCTTGTCTTGGTGACGGGGGCGGTGCCCGTGACGGAATCGGTGCCGGGCCGCCTTACGATGCCGTCGATGGCCGACAGGAAGGCAGCCAACGTCTTGCCGGATCCGGTCGGCGCGACCACCAGGGTGTGCCTACCCCCGCCGATCGCCTCCCACGCGGCGGTTTGGGCCGGCGTCGGCGCCGCAAAAGCCGCGGCGAACCAGTCCCTGACCAGCGGCGAGAAACGGCCGAGCGGGTCGCCGGCCGCCGGCCGCTGCGCGCTGCCTTGGCCCCGGTTCACCTGCCCATTGTGGACTGCCGCACCGACACCCCTGCGCGGAAGAGATCGCGAAGTCGAGCAGTTCGATGCTTGGTGAGCCCGGCGAGCACCGGATCGATATCATGTACTATACAAATCTATGATAGGTGCCCGGTTTCGGCAGATCGCCGATGAGTTACGCGACCGTATCGCCCTCGGTGACGTAGGGGCCGGTGCATCGCTGGAGAGTGAAGCGGCCCTTGGCAGCCGGTACTTGGCAAGTCGGATGACCATTCGCAAGGCCCTTGAGATGCTGCGGGACGAGGGCCTGCTGGAGAGCCGCCAAGGAGCTGGATGGTTCGTCGCCGGCACGTCGTTCCACCAGACCCTTGCCCTCGGCACCTTCCGACATGCCGCATCGGCGGTGACCGGCGCGGGCCAGCAACTGGAGCGCCAGGTCGTCTCGTTCGCGTTCATCGCGGCACCGGCGCACATTGCCAAGATCCTGACAATTCCAGCCGGAGCCGACGTATTGCGGTGCCAGAGTGTGCGATCGGCGGGTGGCGATCCGCTCGACTCGTCGACCGAGTGGGTTTCCGGACAGCTTGCCGCCGCAGTCAGCAGGGCCGACTCGGCCGATCCCGGCATCTGGCAAAGCTTGCAGCGCAACGGTTCCACCATTAACTCGGTGC
>JALYXB010000129.1 GCA_030947305.1 Actinomycetota bacterium
TGGCCGGCGGCGCCAGCGGTGATGACTGAGTGGACGGCGCCGTCACGGTAGATCAGCCAACCGGTGCAGGGCCGGCAGGGCGGCTTGGATGGCGGCCCTCTCGGCGTCGGTCAGCTGATCGAGCTGGGCGGACAGCCAGCGACTGCGCTGCCGCCGGGTCTGCTCGACAAACCTCAGGCCGCCGTCGGTGAGGGAGATCAGCTGCTGCCTGCCATCTTTGGGATCGGAATCCCGTCGCAGATAGCCGGCCTTCTCCAATCGCTCGACCACCCTGGTCATCGATGGCGCCTTCACGTGTTCGCACTTGGCCAGAACGCCCGGCGTCTGCGGGCCGTCCCGACGGATCCGGCCCAAAGTGGAGAACTCGGTCGCCGACAACTCGCCACCGGTGACCTGGTTCCGCATCCGGCGGGCAAGAATGAACACCGAGGCGCGCAGCTGGGCAACCGATTCGACGTCGAGCTCGCCCGAGTTCATTCCGTTAGACTAGCTCATTAGTCTGCCTAATGACTGCGCGCCCACTCGCGCCAAGAAATGGCGAAGGGGACGGCGCTAGGCTCAGCCCGCGGTGCGGGACTGCCGTCGGGCCGACAGCTCGTCGCGCGGCGCGGCGACCACAACGTCGCCCTCCAGGCGCTCGGCCGGGAACTCGGCGAGGGTGCCGGTGATCTCCCGCATGGTGCCGCTGACGGCGATGCCGAAAACCCCCTGGCCGCCCTGCAGCAAGTCCACGATCTCCTCCGGCGAGGTGCACTCATAAACCGTTGTGCCGTCCGAGAACAGGGTGACACCGGCCAGGTCGTCGACACCTCGCTTACGCAGGTGCTCGACGGCGACCCTGATGTTCTGCAGTGAAACCCCGGTATCCAGCAGCCGCTTGACCACCTTCAGCACCAGGATGTCCTTGAACGAATAAAGCCGGTGTGATCCAGAGCCGGTGGCGCTGCGCACGGTAGGGACGACCAAGGTAGTGCGGGCCCAGTAGTCCAGTTGCCGGTAGGTGATACCGGCAGCCTGGCAGGCGATTGGCCCACGGTAGCCGCTGTGCTCGTCGGGGACGGCGTCATTGGGGAACAGCGCACCCTGCCCGGATGTACCAGCCTCGCGCATCGCGCCGCCTCTTTCTGCCGGTCCATGAGGACCTGGTCCGATGCTGGCCGTGCCGGCCAACTACGCTCCCGCGTCATTGCTGGTTCAAGAATGCTGGTTCAAGAACTGCCGGTTCAAGAACTGCTGGTTCAAGAATTCGGTGACCAAGGTTGAATCACACGGTGGTGACTTAAATGACGGTAGGCCGCACAACGGCGCCGGTCAATGTTCGCCTCGGCGTGTCCTTAACCTGAACTAGAGGCTTAGCCAAGCGTCAGTTGGGCGCGCGAGGCCCGGGATGTTCGGGGCCGAAGTCCTCCGGCGATACCGAGTCGAGGAACTCTCTGAATGCCTGCACCTCCTCGTCCGGATCGAGGTCGATGCCCTCTTCCCCGCTGATGTCCTGATCGTTGTCGTCCAGCACGATGCCCGCCTCGTCCAGCAACGCCTCGGTGACGAACACCGGGCACTCGACGCGGACGGCGAGGGCGACAGCGTCAGACGGTCGCGCCGATAACGAGGTGCCGTCGTCGAAGGCCAGCTCCCCGTAGTAGGTGCCCTCGCGGAAGTCCACCACCCTGACCTGCTCGACGGTTCTGCCAAGGCTGGTGATCACTTGTCCGAGCAGATCGTGGGTCAACGGTCTGGCCGGCCGCATGCCTTGCAGATGCATAGCGATGGCCGTGGCCTCGACCGTCCCGATGACGATCGGGAGACTGCGCTGCCCGTCCTTCTCGGTGAGCACGAGAATCGGCTGCTGGGAAGGCATCTCGACGCGGACGCCGACGATGCGCATCTCGATCATGGGCTCCCCAGGGTTCTGGCGTGGCGGTTACCGCGATCTCGACCGTACACGCGCGGAACGCGGCCAGAGCAGCCACTGCCGAAGCTATCTGCCGAGTTCCCGGCGCAGGCCGGTGCGGACGAGCAGCGAGTGCAATCGGAGCAGCACCGCGGCCAGGTTCGCGGCCGCAGCATCAGCCCTTTCCCTGGCGTCGGGGTCCTTCTGCAGGGCCTGCGCCGACACCAGCTGGGCGACCAGGGTCGACTCGCGTTCGGCGGCGGTGCGCATCGGCCGAAGATGACGCGGGTCGAGACCGGCTTCGATCAGTTCGGCGGCCGTCCTGGCGACCAGTGCGCTGTCGGCGTCATACCAGCCACCGGTGCCGACGGCGATCAGACCGAAACCCTCCAGCTCGCGGAGTTGGTCGGTGGTGAGCCCGGAATCGGCCAGCAACTCCACTCGGCTCATCCGCACGTGGCCCGATGAGACGAAGTCGGCGGGTTTCGGACCGTCCGTGGATACCAATGACCGCGGCAGCCTGGGCGCAGGTGTTGCCGGTTCCAGTCCTCTGGAAATGGCGTCCAACTGGTCCTTGATCACCCGCAGCGGCAGGTAATGGTCGCGTTGGGCCGCCAACACATAGCGGAGCCGCTCGACGTCGGCCGGCGAGTACTGCCGATAGCCCGCAGCAGTGCGCTCGGGTTCGACCAGACCTTCGTTCTGCAGGAACCTGAGCTTGGAAATGGTGACTTCCGGGAAGTCAGGCTTCAGCCGGGCGAGCACCGCGCCGATGCTGAGCGCGGGCCCTGCGGGCATGCCCGCCGCTGTCATGACGCCGGGTGGCCGTTCACGTCCTGTGCACCGGCACCGTTCGCCGGCCTTGAGGCCTCGCCGGACGCGGACCCGCCGCGAGCCTGGGTGTCAGCAGTGAGGAAGACCAGCCGGAACTTGCCGATCTGTACCTCGTCGCCATTGACCAGCGCGCTGGTCTCGATCGGCTCCCTGTTGACCAGGGTGCCATTGAGTGAGCCGACATCGCGTACTTCAAAGCCGTTCGCCAGCTGCCGGAATTCGGCAT
This sequence comes from Actinomycetota bacterium, assembly GCA_030947305.1. Lineage (GTDB taxonomy): Bacteria > Actinomycetota > Actinomycetes > Mycobacteriales > Nakamurellaceae > Nakamurella. The sequence continues at coordinate 2,952 of JALYXB010000129.1, forward strand.
GCCGACGGGAAACGGTCACGTCGTCGAGGAAGATGTCGCTTTCGGGGTGACGGCCGGCGCTCACCAGCGGCCTGTCAAGAGTGAATCGGGACCCGGCGTTCGGGCCGCGCTTCACCACCAATAGGGCTGTGCCGGGACGCAGCGCCTCCAGCCCGGTGAGCGTCTGCTCTCCCGGCCTCTCCAGATCGCCCGCTGTGACGGCCCTGAACACCGAGGTGGTGGCCGGGTCGTACTCGTCTTTCTGACGAGCATGCTCGCGCTCCTGCTCGGTCACCCGTCGCTCCCTTCATCGGCCAGGTCACTGTTGGCGGATACCGCCGACCTTCGCCGGGCGTTCGGCGGATTGCCGCACCCCGACAATGCGTTGTTCCGACCGTACAGTGCCCCGCGCCCTGGCAACACCGGCGCGGAAGACAGCGTCGCGGAACATTTCGTCGCGCGGATCCCGGCTTCGGCGATCGCAGCGGGTCAACGATCAGCTCTCGCCGACCAGCTCCGCGTAGCCGGCGGCGTCCAGCAGATCATCGAGCTCCGCCGGGTCGTCCAACTGGATCTCGATCATCCAGCCGTCACCGTAGGGGTCGGAGTTCACCGATTCCGGGGCGCTGTCCAGGGCATCATTGCGGCTGATAACGGTGCCGGCCACCGGCGAGAAGATGTCCGAGACTGACTTCGTCGACTCCACCTCACCCAGCGAATCGCCAATGGTGACGGTGCTACCGAGATCAGGCAGTTGGACATAGACGATGTCCCCCAACGAATTCTGCGCGTAGTCGGTGATGCCGATGCGCACGGTGCCTTCGCTGGTGGTGCGCACCCATTCGTGGTCCGAGCTGTATTGCAGGTCTTCAGGGATCACGTGTCAGGCCTTTCTCGCGGGTCGAATCGTTCCGAAGGTAGTGGACTCCGCAGGCAGCGCAGTGTGGACAGGCATCGGCCTCAGCCGGCCGGGCGAGCGTATTGCGGTACGCGCTGTGCCCGCAAGGAGCCGACGGTGACTATCTGCGCCTGCGCGACGACGATAGTGGCGCCGGTCCTGCGAACGGAGTCGACGACGCCGCCGGGGATGGCCATCGCGGCGGACAGCGTCGGCGGGTCGCCGATGGCGACGATGACGAACGGCTGGCTGATGACCTTGCCGTCCAGCACCAGCTTGACAGTGCTGCCGGTGAAGGCGGAATCCATCCCGATCCTGATCCCGTTCAGCTGCATCGCCTCTGCGCCGGCATTGCGCAGTTCCTGGATGACGGCGAGTAGTACCTCCGGGCTCACCGAGCGCGCCGGGTCGCCGATGCTGATCTTCACTCCCGGGCCGTGCGCTGCCACCGTGCCGGCCAGGATGCCCAGCTGCCCGGCCTGTCGCTTGGCCTCCGCGAGCGCCTCCGCAGAGGACGCGCCGCCGGCCTGCAGCCTGGCCAGGGTGGCAGACAGCGTGCGGATCTGCGTGTCGACGTCCTCCTGGCGTTGTTGTAAACCGTCAAGGATCTGCACCAGATCGTCCGGCCGGAGCGTGGCCAGGGTGTCACCGGCCGCGGTCCGCCGCACCTGGGTGGCGATACCGAATCCGAGCAGGGCGCACAGTCCCAGAATGAGCAGGCTCACCAAAGGCCCCCCGGTGCGATTCCCGCCCGATCGTTTCGGGCCGTCGGCGGTGATGTTGCCGCTCGCGGCTGGGCGGGGTGCTGCCGGGCCAACGCCGGTCGTTGCCGGGTCGGGCGCTTCGGCCACCACCGGGTGCACCACTGGCGGCGGCCGCTCGGTGGTCGACTCGGCACGGTGCTCGCCCGTCACGCCTTGAACACCTGCCTGCGTATGGCGGCCACATTGCCGAAGATTCGGATGCCCAACACCACCACCACGGCTGTCGACAGCTGCGAGCCGACGCCGAGCTGGTCGCCCAGGAAGACGATGAAGGCGGCCACCAAGACATTGGCGACGAACGAGACCACGAAGACCCTGGCGTCGAAGATGTGCTCGAGCCAGGCCCTTGCGCCGCCGAACATCGCGTCCAGTGCAGCGATGACAGCGATCGGCAGGTACGGCGACAGCCAGTCCGGGACGGTAGGCGACAGCACCAGGCCGATCACGATGCCGATCAGCAGCGCGGCGGCGGCCAGGATTCCCACCGTTGACCGGCGCTCCAGCTCGCCGGCGGCATGCCGAGTCATGGTGTTCTGCACGTTGTCCTGCTGCGTCATCGTGTCGGTCCCGTTGTGGTCGGTGCGTGGGTAGGTGTGGCCGAGCCGGTAACGGCGTAATGCAATTCGGGGGCGGCGCCACCCTGGAGGGTCAGCCCGGCAGCGGTGGTGATGTCGAATCGGATCCGGTAATTGGATTTGAATGCCGAGAACCGGGCGAAGCCGGTGCTGCGGGCGAACGCCGCCTGCATCTCGGTGGCGTTGCCGATCGCGTCGATGGTGAGCGGCCAGAAAGTCGGCTTGTTGTCGACCAGGATCGCGCCGCCGGCCTGCCGGATGGCGCTGGTGGTGCGCAGCCGGACACCGCCGACGGAGACGGCCTCGGCTCCAGCTGACCACAGCCCGTTGACCAGCAGCTGCACGTCGCGATCCAGGATCACGTTGGTGCCGCTCTCGCTGTCAACGACCACCTGCAGGCCCGGCCCGGTAACCGGCGTCAAGGCGCCCTGAACCTGAAGGCTGGCAACGGTTTGCAGCGGCCCCGCCACCCCGAGAGCCCGCTGCCGGGACCGGATCTGGTCGGCCAACGAGGACGCTGTGGACTCCAGGTCCTGCTCTCGCTGCTGCGCCCTGCTGACGTCGGCCAACAGCCCATGTTGGGCCTTGGCGGCGCTGGGAGCGGTGAGCTGATTGGATTTCACCGCGATGCCGATCGCCAGCCCGGCGACGACCATCGCCGCCGCCAACCAGGCGACGGCCGCCGATCTGGATCGCTTCCGCTCATCGGGCCGGTCACGGCGGACGGCGGCGGCTGCGTATCCGGGATCGAGCGCCTCCCGGCTGAAGTTGTCCAGCCACGGAATGCCGGTGCGGCGGTCGTCAGCCACCGGTGGCGCCCGCCGGTGCCGAGTCGACCAACGGGGTGTGTCGCAGTACCCAGAACACCTGCTGGAAATACAGCACGGCAGACCACAGGTACAGCGCGATTCCCCAGACGGTGAACGCGTTGCCGATGGGTAGCGCGATGCGCTGGATCGGGTGGTCGCCCTGAGCCAGCAACAGGAACGGGAACGCGTACAGCAGACAGAAGGTGGCAGCCTTGCCGAGGTAGTGCACCGTGAGCGGCGGATAGCCGTGCCGGCGCAGCAACGGTATACAGCCGGCCAGCAGCAGGTCGCGCAAGATCAGCAGGGCAGCGGCCCACCACGGGATGATCCCGCGAATCACGAAGGCGACCAGCGTCGCCACGATGTACAGCCGATCGGCTGCCGGATCCAGCAGCTCGCCCAGCTTGCTGTACTGGTTCAACAGCCTGGCCAGTTTGCCATCCGCCCAATCGGTGAACGCGCTCACCGCCAGCACCACCAGTGCCCAGCCGTCCGCGTGCGGACCCAAGATCAGCCAGAGGAAAAGCGGTACTCCCAGCAGCCGCAAGAAGGACAGCAGGTTCGGAATGGTCCAGATACGGTCAAGTCCGGCGCGCTGCACGGTCGGTTCGAGCTGGTCGGTCATGGCGTACTGGGCTCCTCCCGGTCGGCAAAGTCTAAGCCGCCGCAAGGTTTCGGGAGCCGGTCGCCGCACCATCGACCTGGCTGCCGTTGGGGTTGCGGGCTCGCCCTACGATGACCCGCATGAGCGACGATGGTCTGGCCAGCGCCCGCGCCGTGATGTCTGCTGCCGGTGTTCCAGCCCGCGCCATCGCCGTCTTCGAACAGTTCTACCGCGATCTGGAGTCCGGGAAGACCGGGTTGGTCCACGAGGCGGACGTCGAGCCGCTCGGTGATCTTCCGCAGCTCGATGACGTCAGGCTGACCGACACCGAGATGGCCGCAGCGCTTGACGTGACCGCCGTCATCAAGCTCAACGGCGGACTGGGGACCTCGATGGGAATGGACAGGGCAAAGTCGCTGCTGCCGGTGCGGGCTAGCGACACGTTCCTGGACGTCATCGTCCAGCAGGTGCTGTCCCTCCGGGACCGCTACAGCTCCCGCCTCCCGCTGGTGTTCATGAACAGTTTCCGCACCCAGGGCGATACCCTCGTCGCGCTGGCTAGCTACCCCGACCTGGCCGTGCCGGGGCTGCCGCTGGATTTTCTGCAGAACCGCGAGCCGAAGCTGCGTGCCGACGACCTGACCCCGGTGAGCTGGCCCGCCGACCCGTCATTGGAATGGTGCCCACCCGGCCACGGAGACCTCTACACGGCGCTGCAGACCTCCGGCTTGCTGGACACTCTGCTCGAGCAGGGCTTCCACTACGCCAGTGTCTCGAACTCCGACAATCTTGGCGCTGCGCCCGACCCGCGGATGGCCGGCTGGTTCGCCGCGTCAGGGGCCCCCTATGCCGCAGAGATGTGTCGCCGCAACGCCGCTGACGTCAAGGGCGGCTACCTCGTTGTCCGCAAGAGCGACCGTCGATTGGTGCTGCGGGAGACCGCCCAGACGCCGAAGGAGGATGCCGGGGCCGCCAATGACATCAACCGGCACCGCTATTTCCACACCAACAACCTGTGGATGGACCTGCGGGTACTGGCCGCCACCCTCGAGCAGCGTGACGGTGTGCTCGGCCTCCCGTTGATCCGCAACGAGAAGACCGTCGACCCCAGCGATCCTGACTCGACGCCGGTCGTCCAGCTGGAGTCGGCGATGGGTGCCGCCGTCGAGGTGTTCGACGGTGCCACCGCCGTCGAGGTGCCAAGGACCAGGTTCCTGCCGGTCAAGACCACCAATGATCTGCTGCTGGTTCGGTCCGACGTCTACCAACTGGACGAGCAGGCGCATCTGCTGCCGCAGGTTTCGGCGGCGCCGATGGTCGATCTGGACCCGCGCTTCTACAAATTGGTCAACGGATTCAACGCCCGGTTCCCCGCTGGCCCACCGTCACTGATCGGCGCCGAATCGCTGACGGTGCGGGGCGACTGGACCTTCGGGCGTGACGTGGTGGTGACCGGAGCCGCCTCGCTGACCGATCACGGAGTGGCCACCGTCGCCGACGGCACCACGCTCACAGGCAGGGCCTGACAAAAGGACGTCAGTTGTCGCTACTGGCGTGCCGCGGCGCATCTGAGTCGCCTGGCGCCCCATTTTCAGCAACTACTACGGTGGCCAGACCGGGCTCGGCCGTCAACACGGTTCAGTCCGGCAGTCCAGCCCCCCGCAGGTGTTCGAAGATCAGGTTCGTCTCGGTCAGTGCCACCTGCTGGTGAGCTGACAGTTGATCGACCACGAAATCGCGCAGCGCCGCCGAATCGGCGGCCGCCACATGCACCAGGAAATCGTCCGCGCCGGCCAGGAAGTACAGGCTGCGTACCTCCGGCCGCCGCCGGATGCGCTCCGCGAAATGCATCAAGTGGTCCCGGGATCCCGCCTGCACCCGCACCGCGAT
>JALYXB010000194.1 GCA_030947305.1 Actinomycetota bacterium
ACCCGGTGTAGCGAGATCGACAGGGCAAGGACCAGACTCGACCCACCAACACCGACCGCAGTCCCGGCTGCCAGGCGAGAGAGGTCCGATGGGCGACGACATCTCCTCAGGCACCTTCACCAGAGAGCAGCGCCAGCGTTACCGGCGCAAGGTGCAGCAATGCCTCGATGTGTTCGAAAGGATGCTGGTCGATCACCATTTCGACTTCGAACGGCCGCTCACCGGCCTGGAGATCGAATTGAATCTGGTGAGTGCCGACATGCAACCGGCGATGGCCAACGCCGAGGTGCTTCGGGCGATCGAAGATCCCGCCTACCAAACAGAACTCGGCCAGTACAACATCGAGCTCAACGTGCCACCACGGCCGCTGCCCGGCGAATCGGCGATCGAGTTGGAGGCTTTGCTGCGCGAGTCGCTGGACAGGGCGGAGGGCAAGGCGAACGAGTCCGGGTCGCACATCGTGATGATCGGGATCCTGCCGACGCTGCAGCCACACCACCTGGCCGGCGAGTGGATGAGCGCCAACCCGCGCTACCAGGCGCTGGACGAGGCCGTCTTTGCCGCCAGGCGGGAAGATCTCGAGCTGGAGATCACCGGCCCGGAGACGCTGCGCACCTTTGCCGACACCATCGCCCCCGAGTCGGCGTGCACCTCGGTTCAACTGCACCTGCAGGTGTCGCCGGCCGACTTCGCGGCGAACTGGAACGCGGCGCAGACACTGGCCGGTCCACAGCTGGCGCTGGGCGCGAACTCGCCGTTCCTTTTCGGTAAGCGGCTGTGGGCCGAGACCAGGACCGAGCTGTTCCTGCAGGCCACCGACACCCGCTCCCCGGAGCTGCGGAACCAGGGAGTCCGGCCGCCTGTCTTTTTCGGCGAGCGCTGGATCACCTCGATCTTCGATCTGTTCGAGGAGAACGTGCGCTACTTCCCCGCGTTGCTGCCGGAAACCACCGACGAGGATCCGGAAGCGGTGCTGGCGTCTGGGAAAGCGCCGCGGCTTCAGGAACTGCGACTGCACAACGGAACCGTGTACCGCTGGAACCGGCCCGTCTACGACGTGGTGGACGGCCGTCCGCACTTGCGCGTAGAGAACAGGGTGCTGCCCGCCGGTCCGACCGTCGTCGACGTGATGGCCAACGCCGCCTTCTACTACGGCGCCCTGAAGATGCTGTCCGAGGACGACCGCCCGGTCTGGACCAAGATGTCCTTCGACGCGGCGAAGGCAAACTTCGACGCCGGCGCCCGGCGCGGGGTCGATGCAGTGTTCTATTGGCCAGGCTTCGGCGAGGTGCGCTGGGACGAGCTGGTGCTGCGACATCTGCTGCCGCTGGCCGAAGAGGGGCTCACCCGCTGGGGAGTGTCGACCGCAGTCCGCGACCGATACCTGGGCATAGTCGCCGATCGCTGCCGCACCCAGCGCAACGGCGCATCATGGCAGACCGACGCGGTGGAGGCACTGGAGGCGCGCGGGCTGGACAGGGAGGCGGCGTTGACCAAGATGCTCGAGTTGTACTGCCAGGGCATGCACGCCAACGAGCCCGTGCACACCTGGGAAATCCCCTGATCGACGAAAAGTGGCCGCCAGATCGGCCCAACGGCTTTACCACGGCGGATATCGCGACCTGGCGGCCAGTTCTCGTGATCCGAGACCGGGTGCCTACGATCGAGCCATGAGCGACAGGACAGCGGTGTCCGGTCAACTGCCGCTGGAGACCGCCGGGGTGGCAACTGGCACCCGCGAGCAGTGGCTGGCCGCCGCCGCCGGGGTACTGCGCAAGTTCGGTAGGCTCCGCGCAGCCTCCGCCGACGGTGTCTCGGCGCAGGTGGTGCTCGATCTGCTGACCAGGCACACTGTCGAAGGACTGCCGATACCGGTGCTGGGCGCCGACGCCGCCGGCTATCCCGCTTCCCGCCGCGGGACGGCCACCACAGACGGCTGGGACATCCGGGCCTGGGTGGCGGATCCCGATCGTGACGCCGCCAGGGCCGCGGTACTCGCCGACCTGCAGGGCGGGGCAAACTCGATCTGGCTGACGGTCGGGGCGGGGGGCACCGCTGCCGCCGACCTTGCCTTCGTGTTGGACGGCGTGCTGCTGGACATCGCACCGGTGGTGCTGCAGGTCAACGGCGGCGACCCTGCCGAAGCCGATGCCGCCTACGACGCCTTCGGCGCCGTGCTGCGCGAGAGGGCGATCACCCCGGCAGCGGGCACCTCGTTCGGTGCCGACCCGATCGGCGGCGCTCTCCGAGCCGGCACCGCCGCTGACCCGTCGTCGGTAGCCGACATTGCCGCCAGCGCAACAACTTTTGGTATCGATGCGCTAGTGGTGGACGCCACCGCTGCCCACGATCTGGGCGCCGGTGATGCCCAAGAGCTCGGTTGGAGTCTGGCGGTCGGGGTGGCCTACCTGCGCGAGCTCGAGGGTGGTGGTTCCAGTCCTGCGGCGGCGGCGGGACTGCTGGACTTCCGGTATGCCGTCACCGACGAGCAATTCGTGTCCATCGCGAAACTCCGTGCGGCGCGCCAACTCTGGGCACGGGTACTGGAACTGTCCGGTGTCCCTTCCGATGCCCAGCGGCAGCACGCCGTCACCAGCCGGCCAATGATGACCCGCTACGACCCGTGGGTGAACATGTTGCGGACCACCGTCGCCGGATTCGCCGCTGGCGCAGGCGGCGCGCAGGCGGTGACGGTCCTGCCGTTCGACATCGAGCTCGGGGTGCCGGATGGCTTTGGTCGCCGGATCGCTCGGAACGTCTCGCACTTGTTGATCGGTGAGTCACAGGTGGCCAGGGTCGCCGACCCGGCCGGGGGTTCGCCCGCCATCGAGCAACTGACCGCCGAGCTGGCAGCGGCCGGTTGGGACGAGTTCGGCCGGATCGAGCGGACCGGCGGCGTCGTCGCGGCCCTGGCCGACGGATCATTCGCTGCCCGCGTCGACGCCGTCCGGGCGCAGCGGGACAGCGACATCGCCTGCCGCCGGTTGCCGCTCACCGGTGTCAGCGAGTTCCCCCACCTTGGCGAGGCGCTACCGATCAGGAATCCACCTCCGGACGCGGACACTCACTATTCGTGGGCGGCCGACTTCGAAGGCTTGCGGGACGAACCCGTTGCTGCGCCGGTGTTCCTGGCCACCCTCGGTCCCGTCGCAGCGCACTCAACCCGGGCCGGTTTCGCCGCCAATGCGCTGGCCGCCGGCGGTATCGGGGTGGTGACGGCAGGCGCCACAGCCGGCGTGGACGACGTCCTTGCCGGGTACCGTGACGCCGGTAGCCCGGTGGCATGTCTGGCCGGTACCGACTCCGCTTATGCCGAGCACGGGGTGGAGACCATCGCCGCCCTGCGCGCGGCCGGTGCCCGCACCGTACTGCTGGCGGGCACACCTGCCGCCGCCCGGCTAGAGGGACTGATCGACGATCACATCACCTTCGGCACCGACATCCCTGCGCTCTGCCGGCGGATCCGAGATTGTCTCGCCGGCGGCACCGCCGAAGGCTCGAGCGAATGACAATCCCGCATTCCTTCGCCGGCTTGCCGCTCGTCGGACCCGGCTCCCCGGCCGGCCCTGTCCCCGCCGGTGCGCCCCACCTGTCACCGGAAGGTATTGCGCTGCAACGGCTCTACATCGCGGGCGAGCTGGCCGGCCTGGACGCGCTGCACACCTATCCGGGACTACCACCGTTTCTGCGCGGACCGTACCCGACGATGTACACCACCCAGCCGTGGACCATCCGGCAGTACGCGGGCTTCTCCACCGCAGA
>JALYXB010000197.1 GCA_030947305.1 Actinomycetota bacterium
CGATCGACGACGACACCCTGCTGTACCGGATCGAATTTCACGTCGGCGGATAGCGATGGGGCTGGCCGTGCCGGTCGCATTCGAGCCGTCGCACTGTCGTCAGCGGCGGCGGACAGCGTGCATCACGGCGTCGTGGATCGAAATGGTGTGGCCTTCGGGATCGACTGCCTCCCGCTGCGGCGCTGCTGCAAGCACGATCTGCCACTCATCGGGATCCAGGCCGGCAGCGATCTGCTCGGCGGTGAACATCAGCCCGCCGTGATTCGGCCGACCCATGGTGGTATCCAGGTCGGACGGATGGTGCCCGACAATCAGCAACGAGCCGCCCGGGCGCACCGCCGCCGCCAACCGGCGGTGCAACGCCTCCAGTGGGGCCTGCGGCAGGTGCATGAACTGCGCCGACACCAGGTCGAACCTCCCCGGCGCCGGTTCCCAGGTCAGCAGGTCTGCGCGCAGCCAGCTGATCCGCCGCGCAACCTCGTCGCCGATCTCCGCGGCCCGAGCGGCACCCCTGGCCAGCGCCACCGCCGAGACGTCCAGCCCCGTCACCTGCCAGCCGCGCTGCGCCAACCACATCGCATCGGCGCCCTCGCCGCAACCGACGTCCAGCGCCGTTCCGGGGTCCAGATCGGTTGCCTGCTCAATCAGCCGGCGGTTGGGGTTGCCGCTCCAGATCTGCTCGGTGCTGCGGTACCGCTCGTCCCAGAATTCTTGGCTGTACTGGTCGGCGGCTTCGGCGCCGTGGTGGTGCGTCATCGGGAACTCACTCGATTCTGGTAGGCCATCGAGCTAATGGCCCGACAGTTGGTGCCTGCCTGTTCAATTTCCTGTCGATCGGATCTGCGTTGGCGGCGGCTACGGCATTCGTGCCCGCCCGCATCCGAGCTCGCCTGCTCTGGGAACTCTCAGGCCAGCATCACCGGCAATGCCTCGATGCCGTAGACGATCGAGGTCTGCCGATATTTCAGGTCCTTCGGGTCGACGGCAAGCCGCATCGTCGGGAACCGCTTGACCAGCGCCGGATAGGCGATCCGCAGTTCCATCTTCGCCAGCTCGGCGCCGATGCAGCGGTGCGCACCGTAGCCGAATGCTAGGTGCCTGGTCGCTGCCCGCGTCGGGTCGATGTGCTCGAGATCGACTGCTGAGTCGGTGTTTTCGCCGTCCAGCATGGCCGGATCGCGGTCGGCCCCGGACAGCGACACCAGCACCAAATCACCCGCAGCGATGGCTTTCCCACCTACTTCGCAGTCGGCCTTGGCGAAGCGCGGAAAGGCCACCTGCACGACCGTCAGATACCGCAGCAACTCCTCGACGAACGGACCGATGGCGGCGTCGTCGGTGCGGATCAGATCTCTGGTGGACGTCTCCTGCAGTAGCACCAACGCGCCCAACGCCAACATGCTGGCGGTGGTTTCGAAACCACCTACTAAGATGCCGTCGGCGAGGCCGGCCAGTTCACGATCGTCGATGGCATCGCCGTGCTCGCGGATGATCATGCCGAGCAGCCCGTCACCCGGGCTGTTGCGCTGCTTGGCGACCACCCGCATCAGGTACTCGAGCGACTCGGAGATGGCGCCGAGCGATGCGCCGGCACCGGCAAACAGATCGAACCTGGCCACCGACAATCGCTGGAACTCGTCGCGGTCGGAGTAGGGCACACCCAGCAGCTCGCAGATGGCCAGCGACGGGATCGGCAGCGAGAAGAACTCGACCAGGTCGACGGGGCCGCGGGCAGTGCCGCGGCGAGCGGCGTCAGCTGCCATCGCGTCCAGCTGACCCTCGACGATCGTCTCCAGCATCGGGGTGAGCCTTGCCAGCCGACGCATGGTGAACTCGGGAGTCAGGATCTTGCGCAGCCGGGTGTGGTCCGGCGGATCGGCCATTCCCAGCCCACCAGGATCCTTCTGGTCGGCGCTTCCGCCGATCGCCTCCACCAATGAGTGGTCGGCGGAGATGTTCGCGAAGTCGTTGCTGAACCGGTCGCTGTCGACCAGCACCTGCTTGGCCTGCTGGTAACCGGTCACCAGCCAGACATTGACGCCAAACGGAACCGGCAGTTTGCTCACCGGCTCGGTCTCGCGCAGGGTCGCCAGGTCCGGCAACGGATCCAGGCCCGACCGCCGCAGCGGCATCGTCACCGAGGCCGGCAGCAACGCCAACGGCGAACGCCCTCGGGCCGTCTGCCAGGCCAGCGCCCGGCGCGCGACGAACCCGATCACCCGAGACTTCGCCTTCACCGTCATTGCCTTCGCCCGAGTCTTCGGCGATCGACCACTACTGGAGGAACCTGCTGATCTCACCCATGCGCCCTTCTCCCGACCCGCCGACACGGTAAAACCTACCGATGCGGCCATCCCACACTTCGCACCGACGGTAGGGAGGGCGAGGCAGCAAGCACCGTCGAGGGCAGATCGACTGATCGGGGTCTTCGCCGCACAACTACTCGACGCGTTCACGACAGGTCCGGCGGATTCGACGTCGTGGCTGGTGGTGCCGGCCGCGCTCGCTGCGGGCGGCGGGTGATCTCGCTGAGAAGCGCGCTGAAGCGAGGGCAACCGATCGCCGGCGTTACCGGTCGCTCAGTTCACCAGCACCCGGTAGACGGGGCTCGTTCCCGCTGCCTGCCCGCGGCAGCTGACCTGTGAGATGTAGGCACGGTATTCGCGGGTACCGCCGACGGTGCCAACATTCAGCGTCATCGAGAAGCTTCCGTCCGACCTGACAATGGCCCGGCCCGCCTGGCTCCAGCGCCCGCTCAGATAGCGCTGCAGGGTGACGGCAACGCCGACCAGCTGAGGTGCTGCCCGACCCGTCAGCCGAGCCACCGTGCCTTTGTGCAGGACGCCGGGTATGCCGCCGGTCAGCATCCTCACGGCGTTGCGAACCAGAAGGTGGTTCGACGCCGAGTTCGCCGGCTGTTGAAGGGAATTGCCTGCGTATCGAACCTGGTAGGTGTAGCTGGTCGGCGCAATCGTGATGGGAGCCGTGGCATTCCCCTGTGCGTTGGTGGTGAGCCTGGTCGCCACCTGGTAGGGCTGCGAGGGAGCGTGCTTGTAGACCACCAGGTTCGCATGGGCGAGCGGCGAGCCGTTCGACGACCTCACCGCGACATGCAGGTCGACGTGCTGACCTGGCGTGGCGATGCTGCTGGTGAGGGCCGTGCTGACGGTGGTACGGAGCTTCGCCAGCACCATGTTGAAGCCGGAGTACCCCGGGGGCGGGAGGTCCGCGGCGGTCGCTCCGCGGTACCGGTAGTACCCGATCAGATCGCTCCACACCTTCTGGATCCGGGCCGGCTCGCCGGTCTGAACCTCGGCGGCGAGCACCGCACCACCGTTCTGCTGACCGACGTAGATACCGGTGTGGTAGGCGGGTGGCTGGCCGCCGTTCCCGAACAGTGCTACGTCGCCAGGGACAGGATTGCTCACCCGCACGAACTGTCCCGACGTCCGAATCATGCTGTCGGAACTGCCACTACCGATGTCAACGCCGAACCCCTGCGAGTAGGCCCAGCGCACGTAGCCCGAACAATCAGCTCCACCGGAGACCGACGGGACCGAGCCGTGCCCGCCGCCGTACACGTACGGAATGTGTTGGCTGATACCCCACATTGCGGCCTGGACCACACCGGTCAGCCGTGGCACGCCGGGGGTAGCTGTTGCCAGCAATCGCGCGGGGGCGGCCGCCGCCAGAGCCGGCTGCTGCACCATCGAGGTCGACCGGGCCGGCGGTGCTGCCGACGCCTGGCCGGCGACCAACACGCCCGAGACGATCAATGCCAGGCCGGCGGCCGCGCTACGCCAATACTGGCGACGGTGACGATCGCGATGCCTGCCGCCCGGCCCAGGGTCCCGGACCTGGATGGCTGGGTGCGCCTGCATGGCGCAGTGCCGGGAAAAGCCCGATTCGGGCACAGCAGAGACCCACGACGGACGTCGCATGCGGTCGTTCCTTCGGTTCGGCGCTGCTAGCGCTGTGGGTGCACAGGCCGCGGCGATCCCCGAATTGCGAACCATCTCGCTGCA
>JALYXB010000219.1 GCA_030947305.1 Actinomycetota bacterium
GCTCATAGCCGCCCTGGCCGTAACTCTGCTGGCCGTAACCCTGCTGGCCATAACCCTGCTGCCCGTAACCCTGCTGCCGGCCGTAACCCGGCTGGCCCGGCTGCCCGTAACCCTGCTGACCCTGCTGCCAGTAACCCTGCTGACCCTGTTGACTTCCCCACTGGTCACCCTGGGCCGGCTGTTCGTACGGGGATGGCGTCGAACCAGACCCCGGCCCTGTATACCCGGACCATTGCTGAGCATTGGGGTCCCCGCCGGAACCGTAAGGCGTGCTCATCCGTGCCTCCCTGACCCGCCCGGCCGCTGCCGAGGCTGTGTATCCATCGTCGACTTGCCCATGATCCAACCACGACGGCCTGAGGGCGAGTGGGGGCCTTGAGAATCATGGTCGTTCTGGTCGTTCTGCTGCCGAACGGTACGCGACGCCGCGCCCGGGAGTGTTGATTCCCGGCAGTCGGTTCGCAGTACCGTCGGCCTCAGACGCTGCCCATCGATACCACCCCGCGGCGCAACGCCGTCACCGCGTCGGCGGCAATCGAGGCGAGCGTGTCCGGGGCGACCAGCCGGATCTGGTCGAGCAGGTCGATCACCTGCCGGCACCAGCGGACGAAGTCTCCGGCCGGAATCTCCTGCCCGGTCGACGAGGCACAGTCCAGCGCGTCGGCCAGGCTGTTGCCCCGCGCCCAGCTGCGGACGCCGAGGGCAAATCCGGCGTCCGGCTCCCTGGTCACCCGCAGCTCCCGGTGCTGCTCCTGACCAGCCAGCTCGGCCCAGATCCGCACGGTCGCCTGAATCGCGGCGCCGGCCGGCCCGGGGACCGGCCTGGCCATCCCCGGGTGATCACGACGGGATTCGTAGACCAAGACCGACACCGCGGCGGAAAGATCGGCCGCGGACAGGCCGTCCCACAATCCGGCCCTGAGACACTCGATCGCCAACAGGTCGCTCTCCGACCAGATTCTGGCCAGCATCCGGCCGACATCGGTGAGCCGATCGGCGCGCAAATAGCCGCGCTCGGTGAGTAGCGCCAGGATCCTGTCCAGCTGATCGCCCAGCGAATCCCGTGCGCCATCGACCTTCTCCCGCATTCCAGCCGTCTCGGCGACCAGCCGTGCCCTGCGGCGGGCCCATTGCAGATGAGCCTCCCGATCGGCGCAGCCGTGCACGGGGTGGCCGCGCACCGCCTTGCGCAGCGCAGTCAGCTCGACCTCGCTCACCGAGTCCGCACCGCCCTTCGACGGCCGGCCGCGGCCGACGATCCCGGTTGCGGCAATCGACGACGCGATGTCCCGTCGGGTCTGCGGTGAGCGGTGATTGACGTGTTTGGCCAGTCTGACCCTGCCGAGGGGCGGCACCGGACCGCGGAAGTCGGCCTGACTCAGCCGGCCCGACCAGCGATCAGCCGTCACCACCAGCGGCCGGCCGACGCCGTCCACGTCGACGCCTGGATCGACCACCACCGCCAGTCCGGCCCGGCGACCGTCCGGTACTTCGATGACGTCGCCTCGCTTGAGTTGGGCCAGATCGAGTGCTGTCGCCTCGCGGCGGCGGGCGGCACCCACTCTGGCGGCGTCCTTCTCGGCGGCCGACAACCTGGTGAGCAACTCGAAGTACTCGTCGATGTCGCCCAGGTGACAGCGCATGGTCTGGGTGTGGGCGGCAATCGCTTCTTCCCCGCGGTGCACCTGTCTGGCAACACCCACCACGCTGGCGTCGGCCTGGAACTGGGCAAAGGATTGCTGGAGTAGATCTTTCGCCGCCGACCTGCCCATTCGATCCGTCAGGTTGACCGCCATGTTGTAGGTCGGCGCGAACGAGGACCTGAGCGGATAGGTGCGTTTGGAGGCGAGGCCGCCGACCTGTTGCGGATCCATTCCCGGCGCCCAGATGACGACCGCGTGGCCCTCGATGTCGATGCCGCGGCGGCCGGCCCTGCCGGTCAGCTGGGTGTACTCCCCCGGCGTCAGATCGACGTGACCCTCGCCGTTGAACTTGACCAGCTTTTCCAGCACCACGGTCCTGGCCGGCATGTTGATGCCGAGCGCCAACGTCTCGGTAGCGAACACCGCCTTCACCAGCCCGGCCACGAACAGCTCCTCGACGGTCTCCTTGAACGCCGGCAGCATGCCGGCGTGGTGTGCGGCTATCCCGCGTTCCAGCGCATCCCGCCATTCCCAGAAGCCGAGCACACCGAGGTCTGATTCCGGCAAATCGGCCGCCCGCCGGTCGACGATCTCCCGGATCCGTTCCCGTTCGCTCTCCGTCACCAGCCGTAAGCCCGAGCGGACGCACTGTTCGACGGCGGCGGTGCAACCGGCCCTGGAGAAGATGAAGGTGATGGCCGGCAGCAGTCCTGCCCCGTCCAGCCGTTCGATGACGTCCACCCTCGCCGGCGGTCGCCAGCCGCCGCTACGGAAGCCGCGATCGTGACGACCGCTGCCGTGCCGGGTACCGGGCGTATTCCTCGCCCATCTGGGTTCGGCATCCGCAACGGCGCGAGCCAACGCCGGATCGATGGTGATTCTTCGGGGGCCCAGTTCCCTGTCCCCTCCGAACAGGTCGAACAGCCTCCTACCGACCATCATGTGCTGCCACAGCGGGACGGGCCGGATCTCGTCGACCACCACCGTGGTGTCGCCGCGCACCTGCTGGAGCCAGCCGCCGAACTCTTCGGCATTGGAGACCGTTGCCGACAGGCCGGCCACCTGTACCGCCGACGGCAGGTGCAAGATCACCTCTTCCCAGACGGCACCTCTGAACTTGTCGGCCAGGTAATGGATCTCGTCCATCACCACCGCCGTGAGCCCGGCCAGATCCGGCGAATCGGCATAGAGCATGTTGCGCAGCACCTCGGTGGTCATCACCACTACCGGCGCGTGCGAGTTGATGGCGGTGTCGCCGGTCAGCAAACCGACACTGTCGGTTCCGTACTCGGCCGCGAGATCGGAGTACTTTTGATTCGACAGCGCCTTGATCGGGGTGGTGTAGAAGCACTTTCCGCCGGTAGCAAGCGCCCTGTGCACCGCGAACTCGCCGACGATGGTCTTCCCGGCGCCGGTGGGCGCGCAGACGAGAACACCGCGGCCGTCCTCGAGCGCACGGCAACCGTCAATCTGGAATTCGTCCAGCAGGAACGGCCGGTCGCTGGCGAACGCCGCGAGCAGCGGGTACCTGGCAGCATCCCGCGATCGTGCGAAGCGTTCGGCAGGACTCAGTTCGTCGTGCGGGTAGGTGAACTCACCCTTCGATGCCACCCCTTCAGCGTCGCACACCGGCGGTTCGGGCCGACTCAGGTGGCATCAGGGTCGAACCGCGGCGGCTGCTCCTCGTCCCGGATGAACAGCGCCCTCGAGCCGTATTCGGCTTCCGGCAACGGTTCCGGTGCCTCGATCGCCGAGGCCCGCTGGTCCGCAGCGAGAGCGGTGTTGAAATATTGGTCGTCGTCGATGGCTGTGCCAGCGTTCGGGGTGGGTGAGGCCACGTCATCCGCCAGGTCGGTGAAGCCTTCGGCGGCAAGGCGCTTACCCTTGCGTCTGTCGTGCACCAACGACACCTGGACAGAGATCTCGAACAGCAGGCACAGCGAAACCGCAAGGGCGAGCATGGTGATCGGGTCGTTGCCCGGCACCGTCAGCCCGGCAAACACCACCAGCCCGAACATCGAATAGCGACGTGACTTCCTCAGCCGCTGGCCAGGCAGTACCCCGATGAAATTGAGCATCACCAGCAGCAACGGCAGCAGGAACGAAACGCCGAAGATCAGCATCACGCCGATCAGGAAGCTGTAGTAGCTCTCGGGGCTCAACGCGGTCTGGGTGACGGAGCCGCCGAACTTGAGCAGGACTTCCAGACCGCGGAACAGCACGACATAGGCAAGCACCGAACCGGCCGCCAGCAGCACTGCAGCGGTGCAGACGAAGATGCGGGTGTACTTGCGCTCCTTGGCCAGCAAAGCGGGGGTGACGAAGCCCCACAGCTGCAGTAGCCATACCGGACTGGACAGAATCGCCCCGGCAAGGAATCCCGACTTCAACCTCACCTGCAGGCCGGAGAACGGGCCGGAGGCCAGCAAGGCACAGTGGTCGTCGCCATTGAACGTCACCCTGGTCGGTGGCGGCACATGGCAGTAGGGCGCCAACAAGATGTCGCCGAGCGACTTGATGTGCCAGGCCGGGATGGCGACGGAGAACCAGATGAAGCCGACGACGGTGCCTGCGAGCAACCCGAGCACGGCGAAGAACAATCGTCGACGGAGCTCGTACAGATGCTCCATCAGACTCATCGTGCCGTCGACGGAACCCGCTTCCTTACCGCGGCGTAGCAGCGCCAAGGCCGTTCCTCCCGCGATGGTGTCGATGGGCGTCAGCAGATGTTCGGATCTGTCCGGCGAGTTGCTTGGTCACGCCTGCAGCAGAGCCACTGCGCGATGGCTGTTCTCCCGCTGACCGCGGACTGTGCTCGATCCTACTAACCGTCGACCCGGTCGCCGTCGGTATCGGCGGCAGCCTCATACCCGGCCATTGTCTGCTTCGCTCGCGCCACCACCTCGGCCGCCAAATCCGGCCGATCGATGATCTCCGCAGCGCCGCCCAAAGACAACACCAGCCGGATCAGCCACTCGTCATGTTGGGCCGGCATCGTCACCACAATGTCGCCGGTCGGCTCGCCGCTGCCGCCCTGAACGGGCTCGTTCGAGGTCACCAGATAGTAGTCGGCCACCCACTGCGAGCCGGGGTGCAGCAGCAGCGTGACGGACTGGCTGGCGGAGTCGGGGTGGAACATCCGGTCCGGAACGGTTGTCTCCAGCCACAGCGTGCTCTGAGCTGGCTCGTCCAGCATCGTTGCCTCGTCGATCCTGTCCACCCGGAAGTTCCGCACCGCACCCGCGGTGTGGCAGAAGGCCTCCAGATAGGTGTGGCCGTCCGTCAGGAGCAGCCGGAACGGGTCGACGGTCCGCTCGCTCACCGCATCCCTGGACGCAGTGTAGTAGCGCATCCACAGCCGCCGCCCCGATTCCACCGCCTGCCGGACGGTCGCCAGCGCGGGCGCGTCGTCACCGGCGGCGACCCTGACGACCGCCGCGGCGGCGCCACCGCCGGCCCTCTCCAGTTTCTGCAGCGCAGACTGGACGGCTGCAGCGTCAAGCAGGCCGGGCAGATCGGCCAGTGCCCGCAGCGCAGCGGTCAACGCCACAGCTTCGTCGCCGGTCAGTTTCACCGGGCGTTCCAGACCGGCCTGAAATCCCATCGAGACGGTGGCCCCGTCCTCGTCCAGCACCACGTCGATCAGGTCGTCCGGATAGTAGCCAGGCAGACCGCAGACCATCAGCAGGTTCAGATCGGCCGCCACCTGAGTCACATCGACGGAATATTCGGCAGCGAGCTCCGCCATCGACACCCCGGGACGCCGAGCAATGTAGGGCACCATCGACATCACCCGGGACAGTTGCTGGGCGGCAGTTTCGCTCACCGGGCCGCTCCTATCGCGCCACGCAGCAGCCGCACCACCGCATCCCGCAGATCGGGCGGATCCACCACCTGCACGTCCGGGCCGTTGGCCACCACCCGGCGGGCGGTGTCCCACAGCCCGGTCATCGGGATCCGCAGCACATCGAACGCGGCATCCGCGGTAACCGACGCGGTCGACACGCCGTCGCCGGCCACGGTTCCGGCAGTCGCTGCCGAGATCAGTTCGGCGTGCCTCCGCAGCCCGATGGCCCGGCCGGGTCGGACCCGCACCCGGGCCATCCGCTCGACGACAGGAGTGGCGTTCTGCCGGACCTGTTCCAGCAGGTCGACGTCCGTCGGAACGCTGTAGGCGCCGGCCTTCCCGGTCGCCGACACCTGGCCGGCGATCCGCGACAGCCGGAAGGTGCGCTGGCCCTTGCGATCCAGGTCGTAGCCGATCGCATACCAGCGGCCGCGGAAGGAGACAAGACCCCACGGCTGGACCCGACGCTTCACCGGTGTCTGGTCCGGCCGTTTCCGGTAGTCGAAGCGCACCTGGCGGCGGGCAAGGGTGGCAGCCTGCAGCGGGCCGAAAGCCGGGTCGGACGTCCTGACCCGCGGCTGCAGCACGGTCTCGGTGCCGGCAAAGGCCGGCGCCGACGGGTCGGTGTTCCGGCCCGCCTGCGGCGGGCTGCCGGCCTCCCGCAACTTGCGTAGCCCCTGTTCGCCGGCCGAGGCAAGGCTGGTCGTCGACCACAGCCGGGCGGCCAGTCCAACAGCAGCCGTCTCCTCGGGGGTGAAGCTGAGCTCCGGCAATGAGAACTCGTTGGGCGGAATCCGGTAGCCGTCATCACCGTCGGTCTCCAGTGGCACGGTGAGCTCACGCAGCTCGGTCTTGTCCCGCTCGAACATCCGGGAAAAGGCATCGTCGCTAGGCGCGTCCCCATACCCGGCGACGTTTCGCCTGATCCAGGCTGCCGAACGGAACTGCCTGGTATTGAGTAGCGCGATCACCAGGTTGAGCAGACGCTCAGCCTTTGCCGTCGGGGGTGTGTGGGCCACAACGATCAACCCTAAGGCGTCACATGGTGGCGATGAGCCGCGCCACGCGATCGTCCTCCGCCTTGAACGGGTCCTTCAGCAGCACCGTCCGCTGGGCCTGGTCGTTGAGTTTCAGGTGCACCCAGTCGACGGTGTAGTCCCGGCCCGCCTGCTGGGCGGCGGTGACGAACTCGCCACGCAACTTGGCCCTCGTGGTCTGCGGAGGCACGCTTTCGGCGGCCACGATGTCCTGGTCGGTCACCACCCGCGCCGTCCTGCCCCTTGCCTGCAACAAGTTGAACAGCCCGCGACCCTGACGCACATCGTGATACGTCAGGTCGAGCTGGGCGACCCGCGGATGGGTGAGATCCATCTCATGCTTGCCGGCGTATGCGTCGATGAGCTTTTTCTTGATGACCCAGTCGATTTCGGTATCGACCCCCGACATGTCGGCGGTCTCGACTCCCCGCAAGGTGCGCCCCCACAGGTCAAGCACCCTGTCGGTCACCGGGTCGCTGCCCCTGCCGGCGATGTAATCGCTGGCCCTGCCGAAGTAATCGAGCTGCGCGTCCAGTGCGGACACCTCGCCGCCGGACGCCAGCCGGACGGCGCGCCGGCCGGTGATGTCGTGGGAGATCTCCCTGATAGCCCTGATCGGATTCTCGAAGGTGAAGTCCCTCAGCGGCACACCGGCTTCGATCATCTCCAGCACCAGGGCAGCACTGCCGATCTTGAGCAACGTCGTCGTCTCGCTCATGTTCGAGTCTCCGACGATCACGTGCAACCGGCGGTACCGCTCGGCGTCGGCGTGCGGTTCGTCCCTGGTGTTGATGATCGGCCGGGATCGAGTGGTGGCGCTGGAGACGCCCTCCCAGATGTGGTCGGCGCGCTGCGAGAGGCAGTAGGTGGCGCCGCGCGGCGACTGCAGCACCTTCCCGGCCCCGACAATCAGCTGTCTGGTGACCAGGAATGGGATCAGCCCGTCGGCGATCCTGGAGAACTCGCCGGCCCTTGAGATCAGAAAATTCTCGTGACAGCCGTAGGAATTACCGGCCGAGTCGGTGTTGTTCTTGAACAGGTAGATGTCGCCGCCGATGCCCTCCTCGGCCAGCCGGGCCTCCGCGTCGGCCACCAGATCCTGCAAGATGCGCTCCCCCGCCTTGTCGTGCGCGATCAGCGTCAGCAGATCGTCACACTCGGCGGTGGCGTACTCCGGATGCGACCCGACATCCAGGTACAGCCGAGAACCGTTGCGCAGGAACACATTTGATGACCGCCCCCAGGCGACTACCCGGCGGAACAGGTACCGAGCCACCTCGTCGGGTGACAGCCGGCGCTGGCCGTGGAAGGTGCAGGTGATGCCGAACTCGGTTTCCACGCCCATGATCCGCCGCTGCATGGACCAGACCCTATGCCCCGGTTTCCGAGCGGCCGGCCTCCGGTCGTCGCCGGGTGGCGTCGCCGATGTGGCCGATCAGTTCTTCGATCACGTCTTCCAGCATCACCAGGCCGCGCCGCTTGGACGGCATCGGGACGGCCACCGCACGACCGGCCAGCCGTTGCGCCTGGGCGCCGGTCGGGTCGACGGCCACCTGGCCGAGGTGGGCGCCTGCCCTGCGCATCCGGTCCAGCACGGCCCGCAACTCGGCGCCCTCGGAAAATGCCGGCAGCGGGCGGATAGCCTTCGCCGGCAGCGGCTCGTCGCGCCTGGCGGCCGGGATGGCCACCACGTCACGGATGTGCACATAGCCGGCGTAGCGACCCTGTTCGTCGGCGACCGGAAATCGGGAGAAGCCCGTGCGCGCGCAGATCCGCTCCACCTCGGCCGCCGTCACCCCCTGTTCCAGGGCGACCACCTGATCGTCGGGCAGCAGCACCGCGGCCAGCGTGCCGGATTCGAAGTCGAGGGCGGAGGTGATGAGTTGGTGCTCGTCGTCGTTGATCAGACCCTCGGCCCGCGACTCGGCAACCATTCCGGCGACCTCTTCGCGGGTGAATGCCGAGGTGACCTCCTCTCGCGGTTGCCGGCCGGTTGCTCGCACCACCCAGTTCGAGAAGTGGTTCAGGCCACGCACTATCGGCCCGAGGACGGTGGCAATCGCCCGCAGCGGGGGCGCCAGTATCAGCGCCGTCCGCTCCGGACCGGCCAGCGCGATGTTCTTCGGCACCATCTCACCGAGCGCAACGTGCGCCGAGGCCACCAACAGCAGCGCAATGACCAGGCCGACCGGGCCGACAGCTCCGGCCGGCAGGCCGAGGCGATGGAACGCCGGCTCCAACAGTTTCGCCACCGCCGGCTCGCCCAGCGCGCCGAGCAGCACCCCGCACAGCGTGATGCCCAGCTGCGCGGTAGCCATCATTACCGACACGTCCTCCATCGCCCTCAGGGTGATCCTGGCCCGGACGCTGTGCACCGCCATCGGTTCCACGACGGTCCGGCGGGCGGAGACCAGAGCGAACTCGGCAGCCACGAAGAACGCACTCAACAGCAACAGCACGATCACCCCGACCACCAGCAGCACCTGACCGGTCATCGGTCGTTCTTCCGCTGCGGATCGATGCTCGACAGCTGGACAATCTCGACCCGCCGGCGGGCGATCTGGGTGGCCGTCAGCCGCACGGTGACCGCCCTCGGCAGGTCGTCGTCGGTGTCGGCCTCCAGCCGTAACCCGTCCTCCAGTGCGCCGAGCACCGCGTCGGCGGCAGCCAGCGCCGAGACGCTGGCCTGGTCGCCGTGGGCCGGGATGCGGCCGAGTTCGGCGACCAGCAGGCCGGCGACCGTCTCGTATGCGCCGGACTCCGGCAGCAAGATTCCGGAGATCTCCTCGATCTCGTCGGGGCGGGCGGTGCCGTTCAGCAGCCAGGTCCCGTCGGCCAGCCGTTCGGCGCGGCCGGCGGCCGGGTCGTCATGCTCGTCGCTGATCTCACCGACCAGTTCCTCGACCACATCCTCGAGGGTGAGAATGCCTGCGGTGCCGCCATACTCGTCGGCGACGACGGCCATCTGCAGTCCGCGTTCCCGGAGTTGGTCGAGCAGGTCATCCAGCGGAATTGTCTCCGGGACAACAGGGACATCGACCATCAGTTGGGACACCCGGACGCCGGCCCGCTCGTCCGGCGGGATCGCCACCGCCCGCTTGAGGTGCACCAGGCCGACGACATCGTCGGAGTCCTCGCCGGAGACCGGGAACCGCGAATGACCGGTCGCGACGGCGGCCTCGATGATCTCGGTGGCCGGGTCGGTGGCCCTGACGAAGCGCACCCTAGTCCGCGAGGTGAGCACGTCATCGGCGGTCTTGTCGGAGAACGAGATCGATCTGGCCAGCAGTCCGGCCGTCGGCTTCTCAAGGGTGCCGTGCGCTGCGGACCGTCGGACCAAGGACTCCAGTTCTCGACTGCTCCTGGCGGACCGCAGCTCCTCCTGCGGTTGCACCCCGACCAACCGCAGCACGCCGTTGGCGACGCCGTTGAGCACCCAGATGAAGGGCCGGAAGATGTTGGTGGACAACCGCATCACGCCGACGACGCTCTTCGCCGTGGCCATCGGCTCGGCAATGGAGATGTTCTTCGGCACCAGCTCGCCGAACACCATCGACAACGCGGTGGCGACGATCAGCGCCACCACCACGCTGATGGAATCCGCCGCACCGCCGCCAAGGCCGATCGCGACCAGCAGCCGAGAGAGCAATCTGGCCAGCGAGGGTTGCATCACGAAGCCGAGCGCCAGCGTGGTGATGGTGATCCCGACCTGCGCGCCGGACAGCTGAGTGGACAGCGACTTCAGTGCGCGGGACAGCGACTTGGCCCGCGGATCGCCCTCTGCCGCCAGCCGATTGACCGTTGCGCGGTCCACGGTGACGAAGCTGAACTCCGCAGACACGTACAGCGCGGTGAACGCGATGAGGACGATCCCGACAATGAGCAGGATCCACTCGGTGATCATCACTGGCCCCCGTGGGGGTCACCTGCCCCGTCCTGGTCGGTGGCGCTGTCGGCTGCGTCGGGTGCCGGTTGGGTCGGCCCGTCGGCCGGTTTGTCGTTCGGCCCGTCGGCCGGTCTGTCGGTGGGCGCCGCTGGAAGACCCTGCTGATCCTCGTCCCGGTGATGGACGTTGGGCTCGCGTTGCGAGTCCGGTACCGATTGTGCCGCGGTGTCGTCCAGGGGTGGTTCGTGCTGGCCGACCGGATCCGCGCCGTCGTTGCGGGCGGATGCGGACAGCAACGACGCCAGCGTTGCAGCATCCATCCGCCGGAACGTGCGGCCCAGCCGGCGGCGGTCCAACACCGCAACCTCGATCTGATCGGCCGCCACTTCCCTGTCCGGGGCGGCGGTGCCCGATGCCCCGAGCGCATCGATGCAGGCATTCAGGGCGGTCGGCAGGTCCCAGCCGTCGCTATAGGAGGACTCCAAGGCTGCGACGACCGGTTCGGTGATGCCGCCCATCACCGCGAACTTCGGCTCGTCGAAGATCGACCCGTCGTAGGTGATGCGATACAGCTGGTCGGCGCTACCGTCCGTAGGGCCGTCCGGCCAGCCGACCTCGGCAACGCACAGTTCCACCTCCAGTGGCTTGGAGTGTTCGGAGAACACCGAGCCGAGGGTCTGGGCGTAGGCGTTGGCCAACCAGCGGCCGGCGACATCCCTGCGGTCGTAGGAGAAGCCGCGAACATCGGCCAGCCGGATGCCGGCGGTGCGCAGGTTCTCGAACTCGTTGTACCGCCCGGTAGCGGCGAAGCCGATCCGGTCGTAGACCTCTGAGACCTTGTGCAGGGTCGGCGACGGGTTCTCGGCCACGAACAGCACGCCGCCGGAGAAGATCGTCACCACCACCCCCCGACCTCGGGCCACCCCCTTGCGGGCATAGTCGGAGCGGTCCCGCATGAACTGTTCGGGTGATGCGTAAATGGGCATCGTCATGGTCGGCGTGCTCCTCGATCCGCCTGCGGCGCAAGCATTATCGCATCCTCGGTGCTGCCGGAAATACTGTCGGGTGCGTCATGGTCGTCAGCCGCCGGGATTGGTCAGCCGGTCGGCGACCACCTGCTCGGCGATCCGCCCGACGGCATCGTCCGTCCAGCGAACGGCTCCGTCGATCCCGACGGCAACCACCACCGGGAAGATCTTGCGAGCCAGATCAGGGCCACCGGTGGCGCTGTCCTCGTCCGCCGCGTCGTAGAGCGCCTCGATCGCAGCCCGGACCGCGACCGCGGTGGGTGCGCTGCGCACGAAGCGCTTCTTCAGCGCCGATCTGGCGAACATCGACCCCGAACCAACCCCGTAGTAGTCGTGCTCCTCGAACCGTCCGCCGGTCACGTCGTAGGAATAGATGCGGCCGGCACGGGTCGGATCGGCGATGTTCAGGTCGTAGCCGGCCAGCAGCGGGATGACGGCGAGCCCCTGCAGGGCGGCGCCGAGGTTGCCCCTGATCATCGCGGCCAGCCGATTGGCTTTGCCGTCCAGCGAGAGCCGCTCGCCCTCGATCTTTTCGTAGTGCTCGAGTTCCAGCCGGAACATCCGGACGATCTCGATCGCCAGGCCGGCGGTGCCGGCGATTCCGATCGCGGCATGCGAGTCGGCGACGAACACCTTCTCGATGTCGCGCTGGGCGATGACCGTTCCCATGGTGGCCCGCCGGTCACCCGCCATGATGACGCCGTCCGCGCAGGTCAATGCCACCACCGTGGTGCCGTGCAACAGATCGGCCGCACCGGCGGCCAGGGTGGCGCCCGACCCGTTGCCAGGCAACAGCTGCGGCTCGGCCCGAGCCAGGAAGTCGGCGAAGGATCCGGTGCCGGGCGTCAAGTACGCAGCCGGAATTGCCTGCGGTGGCCAGTTGTCTTTCATAGTCGTTTATCCCGCTCCGGATCGGATGGGGTTACTGACCGCCCTTCTGCACATAGGCCCGGACGAAGTCTTCGGCGTTGGTTTCCAGCACGTCGTCGATCTCGCCGAGGATGTCGTCGGTGTCGGTGGCCAGCTTGTCGCGACGTTCCTGACCCGCGGCGTCGCCGCCCGCGGTCTCCTCATCTCCCCCGCCACCGCCCTGCTTGGTGGTCTGT
The DNA here is from genome assembly GCA_030947305.1 of Actinomycetota bacterium. Taxonomy (GTDB): domain Bacteria; phylum Actinomycetota; class Actinomycetes; order Mycobacteriales; family Nakamurellaceae; genus Nakamurella. Next base: position 12,548 of record JALYXB010000219.1, read on the forward strand.
TCCTGCGCCATCTGCACTCCTCGCCGTCGACTCGCTGCTGCCCTACTGACCCAAACCTTACCGAGCACCGCCGATGGTGCCGGCACGCAGCGCCAGCCGAGCAGCCTTTGGCTGGTGATCGGCGGCGTTCGGCCGACCACTAGCGATCAATCGGATACCTGCTCCGGTGAGGATCGGATGCGGGCAGGTGGTCGTCAGCGACGAGTCAGTGCGTCCACCAACTGGGCCGCATCTGACGAGGATTCGATCAGGTCGTCGACGTGCGCTTTGGTGCCACGGGTGGGTTCCATGGTCGGGATCCGCACCAATGAATCGCGGCCGACGTCGAAGATCACCGAGTCCCATGATGCGGCGGCCAGCGCCTCGGGGAACTTCGACACGCATCGGCCGCGGAAGTAGGCGCGGGTGTCGGTCGGTGGCTGGGTCATCGCGGCGATCACCGCATCCTCGGTCACCAAGCGCTGCATGGAACCGCGCATCACCAACCGGTTGTACAGGCCCTTGTCGAGCCGTACGTCGGAATACTGCAGATCGACCATGGCCAGCCGCGGCGCCCCCCAGCCCAGTCCGTCGCGCTGTCGAAAACCCTCCAGCAGGCGGAGTTTCGCCGGCCAATCAAGTTCGTCGGCCAGCAGCATCGGATCCTCGGCCAGTCGGTCGAGTACATCGATCCAGCGGTCCAACACATCGCGGGTCTGGGCGTCGACTTCCTCGCCGTACATCCGGTCGACGTAACTGGCCGCCTTCTCGTGGTAGGCCCGCTGCACGTCGAGACCCGTCATCCGCCGGCCGTCCGCCAAAGGCACGGTGGCCTTCAGGCTCGGATCGTGCGAGATCGCATGGACCGCCGAGACCGGGCCGTCCAGCTCCAGATCGGCGAGATGCTCGCCGTCCTCGATCATCGACAGCACCAGCGCGGTGGTGCCGACCTTCAGATAGGTCGCCACCTCGGCCAGGTTGGCATCGCCGATGATCACGTGCAGCCGCCGATACTTCTCGGCGTCGGCGTGCGGTTCGTCGCGGGTGTTGATGATGCCGCGTTTCAACGTGGTCTCCAGGCCAACCTCGACCTCGATGTAGTCCGCCCGCTGCGAGAGCTGATAGCCGTCGGTCTGCCCGGTACGGCCGATGCCCACCCTGCCGGATCCGGTGAAAACCTGACGGGAGGCAAAGAACGGCATCAGCCCCGAGATCAGTTGCGGGAACGCGGTTTCGCGCTTGCACAGGTAGTTCTCGTGGGTGCCGTAACTGGCGCCCTTGCCGTCCACGTTGTTCTTGTACAGCTGGATCGGTTTGGCCCCGGGTACTGCCGACGCCAGCAGGGCTGCCTGTTCCATCACCCGCTCGCCGGCCTTGTCGAACAGCACCGCATCCAGCGGGTTGGTGACCTCGGGCGCGGAGAACTCGGGGTGCGCGTGGTCGACATACAGCCTGGCCCCGTCCGACAGGATGACGTTGGCTGCACCGAGGTCGTCGACATCCGGCTCGACCATCTGCCCGAACAGGCTCGACCGGTCGTAGCCGCGGGCGTCCCGCAGCGGCGACTCCACCTCGTAGTCCCAGCGGGGCCGGCGCGCTCGCGGCGCCGCCACCGACGCGGCGTAGGCCAACACCACCTGGGTCGAGGTCATCACCGGGTTGGCTGTGCCGTCCCCCGGCACCGAGATGCCGTACTCGACTTCGGTCCCCATAATTCGGCGCACACTCATGACCCCACGCTATCCCGCAGGAATTCCGGGGCCCGACGGACGAGTACACCCGCGGGGCCGGATCCGGGCGGTCACCGCCAGGGCAGCTCGGCCCGGCGCTCCCAGTACTCGGTGGCCGGTTCGGCCAGCGTTCGCAGCGTGGCCCATTGGTCCGCTGTCAGCTCGACGCGATCCGCCAGCAAATTCGACGCCAGCTGCACCCGGTCTGCCGGTCCCAACAACACCCGGTCGGCGAAAGGCTGACGTGCGGCCGCTGCCAGCGCAATCGCATCCGCTCCTACTCCGGCCTCGGCAGCCATGGCTGCTACCGACTCCGGCGGGTCCGTCATCAACGTGCCGTTCGCCAGGCACTCCTTCAGCAACACCGTCATGCCGGCAACCTTGGCTTCCGCCAGCGCAGCACCGACCGACGGTTCGAGCAGGTTCCAGGTGCTCTGCACCGCCGAGAACAGCGGTCGCCCGTCCACGGTCAGCGACAGTGCCCTGCGCACGGCGTCTGCTTGCCGAGGACCTGACGTCGAAAACCCCACCGCCACCGAGGCTTTCGGCAGTTCGGCGAGGGCGCCGATGAGTTCATGGTCGTCGAACAGCGGCGAGTCGACGGTCAGCGAATGCACCTGGTACAGACCGACTACCGCGCCGATCTGCTCTTGTGTCTGCGCCCACTGCCGGCGGAACTGATCGATGGACTGGTCCTTCACCTCATGGACATCGGCATCGGTGCGCCACTCGCCGACGTAGGCGTAACCCCATTTGCTCGACACCGTTGGCGCGACGAAGCCCGATTCGCTGGAACGACGGTTCATCCAGTCGCCGACGAATGCCTCTGCCTCACCGTAGGACCGCGCGGTGTCCACCCAGTCGATGCCGGCAGCCATGGCGGCGTCCAGCACGGCCTCGGCGTTGTCGCGCATCGCTTCTCGCGATCTGTCGGCCGGCAAAGCCTCGGCGCTGCCGGTGTTGATGTAGGCGGGTCGGCCGAGCACGGCAGTGCCGATCGCCCACTTCGCGTGGCGGACCCGCGGCCGTTGATCAGCAGCGAGCACCGGGTGCGAGGCAATACCCAGCTGGGTCGGAATCGGTGGATCCGTCAAGGGCGTCTCCTGCCTTGGATGCCGGTTACTCGGGCGGCGGTCGATGATTCCCTAGTCGCGGGCGAACCGCAGGGTGACGATCTGGAACGGTCGCAGCGCCAGCGCAACGATACCGTCCTGCAGTTGCGGCTGGTCCTCACCCAGAGGCCGCTCCAACAGGTCGACGATCGTCACTGCCGTTGCCCGGAAGTCGGCGTGCACCCGCGCGTCGGCCCGGCCGCCGCGGGACTCGTAGAGTCGCAGTATCACGTCACCTGACTCGTCGTCGGCCAGCTTCACCGACTCCACGACGACTGCCGGGTTGTCGACGTTCAGCAGCGGAGCGACGGCGGTGCCGCTCCCGGCGACGGTCCTGGCCGGCAGGTTGATGCGGTAACCCTCCCGCACCGCGTCGTCGATCTTTGCCCCCGGCACCAGCGCGTACCGCAGTCGATGGCGTCCTTGGTCGGTGAGCGGATCGGGCGACAGCGGCGCCCGCAGCAACGACAGTCGCATTCTGCTGCTGACGCCGCCGCCCTGCCGGTCTGCCCGGCTGATGTCGTGACCGTAGGTCGAATCGTTGACAATTGCCACGCCGTAGCCGGGCTCGGCCACCTGCACCCAGCGGTGCGCACAGATTTCGAACTTCGCCGCCTCCCAGGTGGTGTTGGTATGGGTGGCCCGGTAGACATGGCCGAACTGAATCTCGCTGGCGCTGCGATCGGTCTGCACATCGACGTCGAAAGAGGCCTTGAGGATCTTCTCCTGCTCCTGCCAGTCGATGTCGGCCTCGAGGTCCACCCGCGCCACCTGTGCGGGCAACGAGATCCTTTGCCGGACAACGGATCGGCCGAACGAACGGACCACCACGACGGCGTCGTCGGTGGCCTCGACCGAATCCGCGTCGACAAGGTCGGTGACACTGTGCCGGTAGTAGGAGTCCACATCCCAGGCATCGAACATGACGGGCGTGTCCGGATGCAGCTGTAGCAGGTTGCCTGGCACCCCCGGGCTGAGTACCTCTCGGCCACGACGAAGATCCAGCACCGAGCTGAGCAGGCCGCGGGCATCGATACAAACTCGCAGCAGCCCGTTGTCGAGAAGGTAACCATCGCCATCGGGCACCGGTCGTACCGCGGACGGCCGGGCCGTCGCCAGCCCACCCATCGCCGGCACCTCGTCCCATCGATGCGGTGTTGCGTTGAAAAGCATCGGTCGATCTCCCTGGCCGGCGAGGACTGCCAGCGCGTTTGCGATCAGGGATTCGAGCTCGGTGGCGATCGCTGCGTACGCCTCGGCCGCCTCCCGGTGCACCCAGCTGATCGACGATCCGGGCAGAATGTCGTGGAACTGGTGCAGCAGCAACACCTTCCACAACCGGTCAAGGGCGTCCGACGGATAGTCGGCACCGGTCCGAACGCTGGCCGCTGTGCACCACAACTCCGCCTCCCGCAGCAAGTGCTCGCTGCGCCGGTTGCCCTGTTTGGTCTTGGCCTGCGAGGTGTAGGTGCCGCGGTGCATCTCCAGATACAGCTCGCCGGCCCAGATCGGGCTCGCTGGATATTCCTGTTCGGCCTTGGCGAAGAACTCTGCCGGCGTCTCGATCTGCACCCGCGGCGAGCCGTCGAGATCGGCGACCCTGGCGATCCTGGCCAACATCTCACTGGTCGGGCCGCCGCCGCCGTCACCCCAGCCGAAGGGCAGCATCGACCTGGTGGCTTCGGCCTTGTCGGAAAAGTTTCGGGCAGCATGGGCCAGTTCGGCGCCGGACACCTCGGAGCCGTAGGTATCCGCCGACGGGAAATGGGTGAAGATGCGTGTTCCGTCAAGGCCCTCCCAACGAAAGCTGTGGTGTGGGAACCGGTTCGTGGTGTTCCAGGAAATCTTCTGGGTGAGGAACCACTTCGAACCGGACAGCTTCATCAGCTGCGGGAGCGCCGCGGTGTAGCCGAAGGAGTCCGGTAGCCATACCTCCCGGGTCTCGATGCCGAACTCGTCGAGGAAGAACCGTTTGCCGTGCGAGAACTGTCTGGCCAGCGCCTCACCGCCGGGCATGTTCGTATCGGATTCCACCCACATGCCGCCGACCGGGATGAACCGGCCGTCCCGGACCTTCGCCACCACCTTCGCGTACACCTCCGGCCGGTGGTCGCGGAGCCAGGCGAATTGCTGCGCCGAGGACATCGCGTAGATCAGCTCTGGGTGGTGGTCCATCAGGTCGACGACGTTCGAGGTGGTGCGGGCGACCTTACGAATGGTTTCCCGGATCGGCCACAGCCACGCGGAGTCGATGTGGGCGTGGCCTATCGCGCTAATCCGGTGAGCGCTGGCCCTGGCCGGCGCCCCCAGCGCATCGACCAACTCGGCCCTGGCGGCCGCCGCGGTGCCGCTGACGTCGGCGACATCGACCCGATCCAACGACCTGTCGATCGCCCGCAGCAGCTGCCAGCCGCGCGCATCGGAGGGCTCTAGCTCCGCAGCCAGCTGACCCAGTACCTCCAGATCCTGGACCAGTTCCCACACCTCGGGTTCGAACACGGCCAGCTCGGCGCGTTCGACGCGGTACATCGTCGCGGTGCCGGCCGTCGCCGGGTCGCCCAGCAAGCTGGGGGTGAAGTCGAACCCGCCGCCGCCGAGCAGCAGCGGGTTCGCCGCGGCCTCGACAAACAGGTCAACCTGCTCACCACCGGCGGCCGGATCCCCGACCCGCACCCACTGAGTCGCCGGGTTCAGAGCCTTCACCGGCGTGCCTTCGGGGGTGTACACCAGGCCCTCCGTGTGGAACCCGGTGCGCTGCGGGTCGAAGCCGATGTCCAGGCGCAGTTCTACCGTGCTGCCGGCCCAGCCGGCCGGCACCTGCGCCAGCACGTGGAACCAGCTGGTGCTCCACGGCGGTCCCCACGGATCGCCGACAGAGGTCGGGGCATACCGGGCGGCCAGGCCCTCGGCGACCGATACCGGCTCGCCGGGCGCATCCCACCGGCTCAACTCGACCGGGGTGGAAAGCGAATAGATGCCGTCGCGGACCCGCCTCAGCATCCGCTGCAACCGGCCGGCGGTCAGGTGGCGGTCGTCGTGCATCTGTTCTCCCTCATCGCGATCAGCTCGAGATGGCCAGCACGACGCGGCCATTGGACTCAAGGATGTGCGGACCGAGGTGGTCGCCGAATTCTTCGCTGTCGGCGCGCACCGGGCTGCGACGCCCGTCCGGGCAGACCAGCATCGAACCGTCAGCCTGCAGCGCCAGCAGATCGTCGCCGATGCGCAGCAGCAGTGGCCCGTCGATACCGGCACTGATGGCTGTCCCGCCGGCCAACAACCCGGCCAGCACCGCCTCGGCGGAGTCGTCGGCGCAGCTCACCCAGGTCGTCGGAGCGCCGAGTGCGCCGTCGCTGCCGTGCCGGTGGAAGTCGCTGCCGCCCAACGGGATCGGCGTGTCGCCGAGCGCCGTCATGGCATTCCACCAGGTCAAAGGGGCACCCCAGGTCCTGTCGAACCACGACGAATGCCAGATCTCCGCGGCCGGCGGCGGAGCCGTCATCGGGTGACGCCATGCACAATCGCCGGTCAGCGGGTGGTTGATCGACAGCAGACCGCCACGCTCCCCGACCTGGCTGAACCATTCGGCGGCCGGCTGTCGGAAGTCGATCCAGCCGACGTCGCCGAAGGCATTGGCGTGCCCGTCCGCGGTCGTCACTTCCTGGCCCGGCAGCAGCGCGAGCCCGTACTGCCGACCGAATGTTTGCAGCTGCGGGTGATGGCTGGTGGTGTTGTGGTCGGTGACGGCCAGGAAGTCCAGCCCGCTGGCTGTGCCCAACGCGGCCAGCTCCGGCACCGTCAGCGCGCCGTCGGAGTGCAGCGTGTGCGCATGCAGATCCCCTGCCAGCCAACGCTTTCCGTCGACTCCCGGCAGCTGTCGAGCCGGTCGCCGCGCCGGTAGCGGCACCGCAGGCGGATCGGCGAGCGACACATCGGCGGTAGAGACCTGCAGCCGGTAGGGCAGTCCGCCGTCCGGCAACCGGTGCAGCCCCAGCACCACCCGCCACTCCCCCGGTGGCAGGCCGCGGTCGAGGTAGCCGGGTGTCGCCGAGTCGGGGCCGATCTCAACCACCGACTTGGCGCCGCCGGACCAGCCGCGCCAGCCGAGTGGGTCGATCAGCCCGAGATCCAGTACTCCTGCCTGCCGTTCGAACTCCAGCTCGATGCGCAGTCCCTGGCAGACCTGCGGTACCTCGAACGGCAGCTCCGGCCAGACCGTGTCCGCCCTGTGCTGGGGGGTCCAGCGTCCGGAGACCGTTGCCATGAAGCGACTCATGAAGCGCTGACGCGGTGGTCCGCTGCGCTGAGCAGTCGGCCGTCCGATTCCGGCTCGCCGTTATACAACAGCGCTCTACCTGGCACCGGCCGCACCGTCACCGTCGAGCCGAGCTCGGGCTCCGCGTTCTCCGGCAGGACGGCTCGCAGCTGGGTGTCACCGCAGTCCAGCGCGACCAATACATGCACGCCGAGGTTCTCCACGGTTCGAACGATGCCCTGGACGCTGCCAGTCCCGTTGTCCCCCATAACATCTGGGCCGCCGGCGGTGAAGTATTCAGGCCGCAGGCCGTAGATTACCGGCGCCCCGTCGGCCGGCACACCGGCATCCGGCGGGATCGGCAGAGTGAATCCCTCGAACTCCAAGTCTTGACCGTGTACCTTCGCCGGCACCAGGTTCATCGGGGTGGCGCCGATGAAGTTGGCCACGAAGGTGTCGGCCGGGCGCCGGAACACCTCGCGCGGCGTGCCAATTTGACGGATGTGGCCGGCATCCATCACCGCCATCCGGTCGGCCATCGCCAGCGCCTCACCCTGGTCGTGGGTGACGAACACCGTCGTCACACCCAGCTCCAGTTGCAGCCGCTTGAGAAAGGTCCGTGCCTCCAGCCGCAACCGGGCGTCCAGATTGGACAGCGGCTCGTCGAACAGGAACAACTGAGGGTGGCTGGCGATGGCCCTGGCCAGCGCGACCCGCTGCTGTTGGCCGCCGGACAGCTGGGAGGGACGCCGATCCAGCAGGGAGCCAAGGCTCAGCTGCTCCGCCGTCGACGCCGCCTTGGCGGCCCGTTCGGCCCGGCCGACCTTCTTGATCCGCAGCGGGTAGGCGATGTTCTCGGCGACGGACATGTGCGGGAACAGCGCGTAGTCCTGGAACACCATGGCGATGTCCCTGTCCCCGGGCGACAACGCGGTGACGTCCCGCTCGCCGATGCTGATGGTTCCCTCGGTTGCCGCTTCCAGACCGGCCAGCGTCCGCAGCAGCGTTGTCTTGCCGCAGCCGGACGGGCCGAGCAACGCGAAGAACTCGCCGTCTCCGATCGAGAGGTCAACGCCGTTCACCCCGCGCACGCCGTTGGGGTATTCCTTGACAAGACCGGCCAGTTCGACGGTCGCCATCAGCCTTTGATTCCTCCCTGGAAGGCGAACCCGTACCGCCGGTTGACGAACAGGTACAGCACCACGACCGGCACCGAGTACACCAGGGCGAAGGTGGAGATCAACGAGAAGTTCGGCTGGCCGCCGGCGTCGTAGAAGGTGTACATCGTCACCGCCGCAGGCTGTTTGAAGTCCGTGGAGAACAAGATGTAGGGGATCAGGAAGTTGCCCCACACCTGCACCACCGCCCAGACGCCGACGGTGGCCATTCCGGGGCGGATCAGCGGCAGCGCGACGTGCCGAAGGATCTGGCCGGGTTTGGCGCCGAACACCCGGGCCGATTCTTCGTACGAGCGCGGGATGGAATCGACGAAGTCCTTCAGCATGAAGATCGCGGCGGGCAGCAAACCGCCGGTGAGGACCAGGATCACGCCGCTGTAGGTGTCCAGCAGGTTGAGCTGAAACAGCATCAGGAAGATCGGCACCATGGCCGCCGTGCCGGTGACGATCGACGACAGCAGCAGCAGTCCGTACAGCAGCTGATCACGACCGGGAATCCTGACCCTGGACAGCGCGTACGCCGCCAACGCCGCCAACGTCACCACGATCACTGCGGTTCCGACGGACAGGATCAACGAGTTGCGCAGCGATGGCCAAGTCTGCGGGTTGGAGAACAGCTGGCGGAAGTTGTCAAGGGTCGGGCTGCTGATCCTGGCCCGGAAGTTCGGGTTCGACGAGAACGGTGTCAGCACCAGCCACAGCATCGGCAACGCGAAGAACACGGTGGCGATGCAGACCAGCACGTACACGCCGATGCGGCCAAGCAGATGCTTGACGGTCTTCGAAGCGGCCTTGTCAGAGGTGGGGATTGTAGTAGCGGTGCTGCCTGTCATCGGCCACCCCCTGATGCCACCGCGACGACATCGGGCGCGTCCGGTGCGACTCCCGCTGATGGGTCCTTGGGCGCAGATCCGTTGCCTCGTCGGCGTTTTGCGGCCCTGACCAGTGCAGCTTCATCGTCGCTGCCGCGCAGGAACCTGATGTAGATGACGGCGATGATGAGGTTGACGACAAGGAGTAACAGCGAGATTGCCGAGCCGTAGCCGAGTTGGCCGCCGATGATCGCGGTCTTGTAGATGTAGACGGGCAGCGTCTCGGACGCACCGTCCGGCCCGCCACCGGTGAGCAGGTACGGGGTGAAGTCGTTGAACGTCCACAGGGTAATGAGCAGGGTGTTGGTGAGAATGTTGCGCCGCACAGTCGGAATGACAATGTCACGCAACTGCTGAAACCCGCTGGCGCCGGACATTCTGGCGACCTCGAGATGCGATTGCGGAACCGTGGACAGCGCCGCCGCGTACAGCAGCATCGAAAACGCCGTCCCCCGCCAGATGTTGAAGATGATGATGACGGCCATCGGATGGTCCAGAGCCCACGGAACCTGAGTGCTGAGAAGGCCGTTCAACGTTCCGGCTCGCCTGTCCAGTAGCGCCTGCCAGAGAAAGGCGACCACCGAGCCAGGCAGAATCCAGGCCAGCAACACCAGCACCGTCAGCACGCCCCGGACAACTGCGTTGGTGCGCTTGAAGAACCAGGCCAGCACGAAACCGAGGATGTTCTGGCCGAGCACAGCGGACAGCGCGACGTAGACCAGGGTGAGCCACAGCGCGCTGGTGAAGGTGGGGTCCTTCAGCGCTTCCGTGTAGTTTGAGGTGCCGGCGAATTGCGGTGCCGCCGCCGAACTACCGGTCAAGCTGTAGTGCAGCAACCCCAGATACAGGGTCCAGATCGCCGGAAACACCAGGAAGACGCCGACCAACACCATCGCCGGTGTGACGAAGACGGCAGCCTTGCCCCTGCCGAGACCGGCGACGTCCGGGTCCCGCCGCAACCGGCGAGCGCGCCTACTGG
>JALYXB010000243.1 GCA_030947305.1 Actinomycetota bacterium
CCCCTACCGGGTGGTTGAGCACTGCCGTTGCGCTGAGTCCGCCCCCGACCAGCCGATGCAGCGGACCGGCCGGCGCGACCTGCAGGGGCGATCCCAGTGCGATCGGGCGCCGAGTCGGTTTCTAGGCAAGGTGTCCTGTGTCGTTGACCGAGCAGACCATCGTCGAGCCATCGACATCGACGGTGATCATGCTGATCGAGCAGTTGTCGATTCTGGTGCGATAGGCAACGGCCGACGGCACTCCGAGGGCGGCAATCACCAACATCTTGACTGCGGCGGCATGAGTGACCAGCACGACGGTCCCGCCGCGGTGGCCGTCCAGCACCCCCCGGACGGCTGCTCGCACCCGGTCCCTGATCATGCTGAACGACTCGCCACCCGGCGGTGCGGCATCGGGGTCCGAGCGCCACGCCTCGAACTCCGACGGCCACTTCTCGGCGATCTCTGCTGCGGTGAAACCAGTCCACTCCCCCAATGTTCCATCAAGCAGGTCGTCGTTCTGGGTCACTGCGGCGGACGTCAAACCCGTTGCCTCGGCAATGATCTCGGCTGTCCTGCGGCAGCGCTGCAGCGGAGAGGTAATGACGGCGCTGACGTTGCTCATTGACAGTCGCGCTGCCACCGCGTCGGCTTCCGCCTCCCCCTCTTCGGTGAGCGGCACATCCTCCCGGCCGGCGAACCTGTTCTCGGCGCCCCAGCTGCTTTGGCCATGTCGCACCACCAGCAAGGTGGTGCTGCCCGGTCGCGCGCCGGGTGGCAGCGCCTGCACGGACGGCGGTCCCGCTGCCGGATCCAGGTGCCGAGAAGCTGCCGCCGGCTCCGCCGACCGGCCGCGGCTGACAGGGTCTGGCGGCAATTGGGCCGCCGGTTCCCACCGTCGTCCATCCGCCTGCGCATCCATCGCCTCATTGGCCAGTCGATCGGCGTGGGAATTCTGCGTGCGCGGCACCCAGGTAAACGTCACCCGGTCGAATCCGGCCACCAGCTCTGCTGCCCTGGCCGCGAGCGGCCGCAGGTCGGGGTGCTTGACCTTCCACCGGCCGGACAGCTGCTCGACGACGAGCTTGGAGTCCACTCGCACGTCGACCGTGCTGGCGCCCAGCTCGGTAGCGGCCTGCAGACCGGCGATCAGACCTGAGTATTCGGCCGCGTTGTTGGTGGTGACGCCGAGGCCGGCCGCCCGCTCGGCCAGCACGGTGCCAGCGGCATCGATCACCGTCGCGCCGTAACCGGCCGGGCCAGGGTTTCCCCGTGACCCACCATCGGCAGTGACGATCACCGATTCGACGGCCGGCCGGCCGCCGGGTCCGACCTTGCCGTCAGCCACGGACAAGGATCGCGCCGCACTCGGAGCAGCGAACCACCTGGTCGGGCGCCGCTGCCCTGATCTCGGAGAGTGCCACCGAGTCCAGGCTCAACCGACAGGCCCGGCACTGGGCACCTATGAGTTCGGCGGCGGCAATGCGTCCCGACGCATGGATGCGCTGGTACAGCGCCAGCAGATCGGCGGGGCTGCTGGCGGATAGGTCGGCGCGGGTGGCCCGCAGCCGGCCCAGCTCGTCGTCGATGTCGGCGAACTGGGCGTCGCGACGGCTCTCGGCCTGCTGGATCTCCGAGTTGGCGGCGTCGAATGCGGTAGCGGCCGCCGTCAGCGCGGTGTCGGCTGCCTCCCTGCGCTCCATCAAATCAAGTGCCTGATCCTCCAGGTTCGATTGCCGGCGGGCGAGCGTGTCGATCTCGTGCTGCAGGCTGGTCAGGTCTTTGGCTGGACCGGCGCCACTGGCCATCCGGCCGGCATCCCTGTCGGCCCTGGCCCGCACCTGGTCTATCTCGGCGTCGAGCTTCTTGCCGTCGCGATCCAGGTCGGCGACCTCGGTCTCGACGCGCACCTTGACCGCCCGCAGTTCGGCAACCCTGTCGGCTCCGGAAGCAATGATCGCCAGTTCGGGCAGCGTGTTGCGGCGATGGTTTGCGGTAGCGATCGCCCGGTCGGTGGCCGCCAGGTCGAGTAGTCGATGCTGGTCCAGCGGATCGGCCTGTGGCACGGAGCCGGCTCCTTTGCTCGAAGTGAAGGTGGTGGTGGTCACCGCATGGAGTGCAGGCGACGCTACCCGCAGCCGCCGGTGCGCTACGACACCGAGGAAGTATTCGTCATTACCTTGACGGCGACCGATGACCGGGGCCCGGAGTGAAACAATGCAGTGGTGACTGCACCCCCCGGCAAGAAGTTCAGGCTGGCCGTGGTGTGTTCGGGGAACATCTGCCGCTCACCGATAGGCGAGAAGGTGCTGCAAGCGGCCTTCGACGACGCCGGCCTAGGTAGCCAGGTGCGGGTGACGAGCGCCGGCACCGGTGACTGGCACGTCGGACAGGGAGCCAACGAGCGCGCGGTGGCCGTGCTCGTCGCAGCCGGGTATCCCACCGCTCACCTGGCCCGCCAGATCACCGCCGATGAACTGACCGAGATCGATCTGGTGCTGGCCGCCGACCGCGGCCATCTACGTGAGCTGCGCCGGCTGACCACCGACCACGACAAGATCGCACTGCTGCGCAGCTTCGACCCCGGGGCCGACGACGACGAGGTTCCCGACCCCTACTACGGACCTGACTCCGGCTTCGCCGAGGTGTTGACGATGACACAGGCGGCAGCGCCAGGCGTGGTGGCTGCCGTCCGCGATCGGCTGAACAGGTGAGCCAGACAAGGACGCCAGCCGCGCAGCGGCCGACGCCTGACCAGCCACGGCAGTCCGTCTGTGCCAGGCTGGCGTTCCTGCTGTCGCCCGGCTGGATCGCCGCTGTGCTGACCGCACTCATCGGTGCTGCGCTGTGTTTTTTCGTGCTCGCTCCCTGGCAGTTTCATCGGAATGTTGAGCGATCCGCGCGGAACGCCTCGATCGCAGCAGCCATCAACCAGCCGGCACGGCCGATCGAACAACGGCTGCCACTGGGCGCTGGCGTGCCACCGGCGCAGGTCTGGCAACAGGCAACGGCAACCGGCACCTTCCTCGCCGACAAGCAGGTGGTGGTCAGGCTGCGCCAGGACCTAGCAGGGCAGCCGGCCTCCGAGGTGCTGGTGCCGCTGCGGCTGGCCAACGGGTCCGTGCTGTTGGTCGACCGGGGCGACATCCCGATTGACCGACTGGCCGGCGGCCTTCCGGCGCCTGCCCCACCGGCCGGCACCGTGACGGTCGTCGGTCGACTGCAGGCCTACCAACCCGACCCGCTGAACCGGCCGCCGCGGCGCACGGGCGAACGCCTTGAGGTGTACGGCATTTCGAAGAACTCGATCACCGATCTGCCCGGCCCGGTGCTCGGTGGGTTCATCCAGTTGGTCGACGGCACACCTGGAGTGCTCAACCCCATCGGCGTGCCGCAGATCGACAACGGTCCGTTCCTGTCCTATGCCTGGCAATGGCTGTCCTTCGGGACAATGGGACTGCTGGCGCTGTGCTACTTCGGCTACCGGGAGTTCACCGATCCGCGGGGGCCGATCGGCGAGGACGAGGAGCACCCAGCGGCTGACACCTTCAGCTCGGCGGCCGGACCCAGCCAAAAGCCCCACCGCCGAAGGGCTTTCGACCGCAGCACGCTCTACGACGTGTGATGGCTCGCGCCACCAAGGACACAGCCGCCCGAGCCCAGCTCGCCGAGTCCGCGGTGCGGCGCCGCAACGTCCGCCGATTGTGGGCGATACCGGGTACTCGGCTCGGGGTGGTGGCCTGGCCGGCAGCGCCGCTACAGCGACTGTTCTGGCGCTGGCATTTCTGGTGGCAGGCACACCTTCTGGATTGTCTGGTAGACGCTCAGCTTCGGGATCCGAGGGGCGACGCGGCGTCCGACCGACAGCAGACCATCGTCAGGTTGATACGCGGCCACCGGCTGCGCAACGGTGGGCGCTGGGGCAACGACTACTACGACGACATCGCCTGGTGGGCGCTGGCTCTGCAGCGGGCGGGAGCGCCCGGCGTGACACCCGATCTCGACCTGCGCGGTCCGGTGTCACTGTTGGCGGGCCGGATCGAGCGGGCCTGGTCGGAGGAGTCGGGAGGCGGTATCCCCTGGCGCCGGGGTGACGTGTTCCGCAACACCCCGGCCAACGGTCCGGCGGCAATCCTGTTGGCGCGCACCGGGAACCAGTCGCGTGCGGCTGCCACCGCCGACTGGATCGACCAGCGGCTGCGGATCACCACCAGCAATCTGATCGCCGACGGGATGCTACCGGGCGGCGATGCCGGTGGCTTCACGGTGGACGAGACGATCTACACCTACAGCCAGGGCGTGGTTCTCGGCGCCGAGCTGGAACTGGTGTGCAGCACCGACCGGGATGCCTCAAGGATCCACCGGTTGGTGGCGGCCGTGCACACCGAGTTGGCACCGGGCGGGGTGCTGATGGGCCACGGCGGTGGCAACGGCGGGCTCTTCACGGGCATCCTGGCCCGCTATCTGGCGCAGGTGGCCACTCGGCTTCCCGGCAGCACCGACCAGGATCGACTCACCAGAACGACGGCCGCGCGGCTTGTCAGCACGGCGGCAGATGCGGCTTGGCATCACGCCATCGTCCAGGACGACCTGCCGATCTTCGGGGCGGATTGGTCGGTTGAAGCCATCCGGCCGCGCCGTGGCGGAACCGGTGCGGTGCACGGCAACGCCGTTGTCGGGGCCAGCCGGGAATCCGAACGCGACCTTTCGGTCCAGCTGTCCGGCTGGATGCTGATGGAGGCCGCAGCACTGATCGCCGGCAGCACAGCGGCATCAGCCTTGGATTCCGCGGTTTCTTAACGGACCGTTGACGATCAGGTCGGCGCGGCCGGCCAGCAGCCAGTAGCCGGCACCGAGGATCACCAGGCCACCTACCGCAGTGATCCACGGGCCGGCGCCGGCCGCCCCGTCGCCCACCGCCAGGATGCCCGCAGTGCCAGGTGCGAAACCTCGGTACAGCCCCCAACCGGCGCCGACCACACCGCACAGCAGCAGAAGGGCAGCGACAACTCGGAAAGAATGCGGGCCGCGTGGTCGCAGCAGCGCCACCATGATGCCGGCCAGCACGGCGAGGATTCCGAAGATCAGCCCGATCAGACCGGGCCGGAAGCTGTCGAGCCCGCCCATCGAGAGCAGATCGTTCAGATTCTGCCCGGCGAGCGTGGACCCACCCGAGATGGTGCCGAACCCAGAGACCACCGCCTTCCCACCGGCATCAGTGGAGGTACTCAGCCAGCTCAAGAACGCGCCGATCACCATCATTACCCCACCGGCAACCGCCACCACCCCGGCTGCCGCACCGGCCCGAGGTATCGGTGTGGGTATCGGCCGCAGCCGACTGCCAGCGGTGGTGCGGCCCGGTCGCCTGGTCACCCGCGTCACGGTACCGACGGCTGAACCCGGCGGCCCCTCAACTGCCCACCAGCAGCGCCAGCCAACTGCCGATGAGCAGGAAAGGACCGAAGGCGATGGCTGATCGAGCAGTCCATTTCCGCAGACCGATCCCGACGATAGCGACCAGGGCCGCCAGCACGAACGCCGAAGACACCGCAAATAGGACGGTCGCCGCCGAGAGGTATCCGGTGGCTGCGCCCAGCGAGAGCACCAACTTGACGTCGCCCCAGCCCATGTTCGTCGGGGTGAGGGCGGCGATCACCGCGAACGAGCCGGCCCAGAGGACTACTGCCAACGCCGCCCTTGTCAGGCTGCCGGCTGCCGGCGTCGACCACTCGGTGATCGCCAGCACCCCGGCTGTCACGACGGTGCCGGGAAGCGTCAGCGCATCGGGCAGCCGGTGATGTCGCACATCGACGGTGCCAACAGCGACCCCGAACAGCCCGATCCAGACCACCAGGGCGAGCAACGGGCTCCACCAGGTGCTCGCCGCCCCGATCCCGGTGATCGCCGCGGCCCCGGCCTCGATCGGGCCGAACCGCAGCCAGGTGCCGCGCCGGAGCGCGGCCAGCAGCAGCCGGATGCCGGCCCCGGCGATCCCGCCGAGCACCAGGCCAACCGCCCCGACGGCCAGTGCACTCATCCAATCAGGGTGTCACGGACCAGTGGTGCCGGGCGGGTTGTCCACCATCGGCAGCGGCAGGGGATAGCGAAGGTGCGACAACAAGGCATCGCGCATCGCCGCTGCCGGCGGCCGAAGCCCCGTAAACAACTCGAACTGCCGCAACGCCTGGTGCAGCAGCATGTCCAACCCTGTTACCGTCACCCGGTCGGGGGCACCAGCGGCGGCAAGCGGGGTCGGCCACGGGTGGTAGACCACGTCCAACACGACGGGCACATCGGCCAGCACGCCGGCGAACGGGTCGGCAACGCCGGCCGGCACTGTACTGATCACTAGATCGGCATCTCGCGCCGCCGACCCGATGCCTGCTGCGGTGAACGAGCATGCGGTTGCCGACAACCCGAGCTTTCCGGCGAGATCCATTGCCCTCGCAGAAGATTCGGGTTTACGACCCGCTACTACGAGCCGGCCCGCGGCCAGCTCGGCGATCGCTGCCACTCCCGCCATGGCGGTACCGCCACCCCCGAGCAACAGCACGGTTCCTAGCCGGTCGACGCCGTGCGCCCGCAGCGCGCCGGTCACCCCGTCAACGTCGGTGTTCTCGGCGAACCAGCCGCTATCGCCGCCGGAGTCGTTGCGGATAAGGGTGTTCGCCACTCCCAGCAGCTCGACCCGCGTTGATCGACTGCTCGCCGCTGTGGCTGCCGCGGCCTTGGCCGGCATTGTTACCGACAGGCCACGCCAGCTTGCGTCCAGTAGTCCGACCACGCCGGGCAGCGCCCGGTCGTCGCAGTCGATCCGCTCATAGGACCACTGCGTCAACCCCGATGCCCGGTAGCCGGCGCGGTGCAACACCGGCGACAGCGAGTGGTCGACGGGCGATCCCACGACGGCACATCGATGCTCGGTGTCAGCCCCCGAAGACACCAGCAGCCCTTGCCTGGGCGACACATTTCAGGTGCTCGGCGTTCGTCACGCTGAAGCAGGAATTTCCTGCCTTGTCGACCTTTACGAAGTACAACCAGTTGCCCGGGGTCGGGTCGAGAGCCGCATTCACAGCGTCCTCACCCGGCGAGCCGATCGGTGTCGGCGGTAGCCCAACGTGGGCATAGGTGTTGTACGGGTTGGGGTTTGCCCTATCCGCTTCGGAGGTGGTGATCTGTGCCCTGTTCAAGGCATAGTTGACGGTCGAGTCCATCTGCAGCCGCATCTTGATAACGAGCCGGTTGTAAATGACCCTGGCCACCGACTGCATGTCCTCGGAGATCGCCTCCCGCTCCACCACTGACGCGATCACCACCGCCTGATACGGACTGATGTGCAGGGCGGCGGCCTCGCTGATGATATCCATCGAGTTCCAGCTGACGGTTGACGCCGAGATCACCGACTTCAGCAGGGTTTTCGCGTCCTTGTCCGGCGGCACGTCGTAGTCGCCAGGCAGAATCAGCCCCTCGAGGCGCTTCGCCGGGTCGGGAGCGTGTTCGACGCCGGACACCGCCCACGACACGACGCCGAGCTCGGCCGGCGAAACGGTCTGCGCCGCTTCCAGCAGCTGGGCCGCCGTCACACAGTCGCTCTTGCCGTTGAGCGGTACACACGACGCCTTGGCGATCTCCGACAAGTAGCCGGAGATCGTTCCGCCACCGGCACCCCTGGACACATCGGCAAGCTGGCGGCCGGGAATCAACCGCAGGATGCCGACGTGGTTGGTCGCCGACACGATCTGATCCGCCGCTGCCGCCGCCGACGAATGCTGGCGCACCCGGTAGTAGCCGGGATGCAGGGCCGCGACATCGGCATCGCTTCCGGCCCTGCCGACGAAAGCTTCGGGACTTGCCACCACGTCGGCAGCAGCGAGGGTATCCGCGATCGCCGGCAGGCCGTCACCGGCCTGCACCTGAACGATCACCTCGGTGTCGCCGCTGCCCGCATAGTCACGGACCTCCACCGCCGGTTTGTGCCGCCACCAGAGGAACCCAGCAATGACGCCACCGACTATCAGCACCAGCACCACAAGCGCGACCAACACCGACCGGCG
>JALYXB010000181.1 GCA_030947305.1 Actinomycetota bacterium
CGTGGACATCGAATGCTCGAAGGGGCACGAGGGCCGTCAGCGACCATACTGGTGACGCCCAGGGTGATGGCCAGGGACCCGCCACCCCGCGGTGTCGGCGGCCACCGAATGTCACAACTTCAGTCTCGGCAGGGTGTCCTGTGTGCAACAGGCACTCACTTTGGGCATCCTCTTACTGTGACCTCTTCCGGTAAGGGCGGCCGGCTGCCGACCAGCCATCCCAGCGCCGCCCCCGAGCGCACCACACCCGACGACCCCGCCGGCCGGCCGACGGTCGGCCCAGCCGCTAAAGGTTCCACCGCCGACAAAATTGGCAATGATGCTGCTGGTCCCCCCGTCGACGATAGGTCGACGTCCGGTCGCGCAGCGAAAGTCGGACCGCACGGCGCGGGCGATGTTCCCACCTTGGCGAACTCACCGGCCGACGACAATCCCACGGTCGCGCTGCACCAGGTGCGCCAGCAGGGGTCAACCAACGCAGACACCGAGGTCCTCCCCGAGCCGCAGCCGACGCCGCCGGCTGGCGGATTCCGGACCGACCGCAAGGTCAGCTGGCACCTGGCTGCCACTGGACCGATTCCGGTCAAGCCCGGCGAATCCACCAACCACCGGGCGAAAAAGATCTTCAAACGAACCCTCAGCAAGATCTGGGGCGACTCGATCTTCGGCTGGAGCGCCCAAGCCGGCTTCTGGTGTGCCCTGTCAACGGCGCCCATGCTGTTGGCGCTCCTCGGCTCTGTCGGGCTGGTCGCCAACTGGTTCGGGCCCGATACCATCAACCAGGTCGAGACCCAGGTGCTGAGGTTCCTCGGTACCGTATTCGACCATCAGGTCGTCCAAGATCTGCTGGCGCAGAACGTGCACAACCTCTTGCACGAAGGTCAGGGTGCGATCGCCTCGGTCGGCTTCGTCATTAGCCTTTGGGCAGGCTCGTCGGCGATGTCGGCGTTCGTCGAGGCGATCACCATCGCCTACTGTCAGCACGAGGTACGGCATCCGGCTGCCGAGCGATTTTTCGCCCTCGGCCTCTACTTGATCGGCCTGGTTTTCGGCATCGTGCTGCTCCCCCTCGCCGCGATCGGGCCGACCACGCTGGTCGAGTTGTTCCCGGTGAGCATCAGGGACACGGTGTCCACGATCGTCAACATCTCGTACTACCCGGTGATCGCGGTGGCGGTGATCCTGCTGGTCACCACGCTGTACAAGGTGGCGCCGCGGAACAAGCATCCATGGAAACGCGGCCTGCCAGGAGCCGTGCTGGCCTCTGTGGTGTTCCTGGTGGCCGGCACCGGTTTACGGATCTACGTGGGGTACGTGACCACCCACGGTTTGACGTACGGCGCGCTCACCGTCCCCGTCGTATATCTGCTCTTCTACTACTTCGTCAGCATGGCGATTATTTCCGGCGCGCAGTTCAACAACGCGACGCTGGAGTACTACCCGCCGAGAAAGTCGAAGCGGGCCTTGCGCCGGTGGCGGCGATTGGAGCTGGACAATGCCGACGCCGCTCATGACGCGGCCGACGCTTCGGGCACGCCACCGCCGGTTGACACCATGGCTTGACAGCAGCGGATCAGAGCGCCGTCAGTCCTTGCCGGGGCGCAGCTGCTTGTAGATGCGCTCGCAGTCCGGGCAGACCGGCGAACCCGGCTTGGCCGACTTCGTCACCGGAAACGTCTCGCCACACAGCGCCACCACGAAATTCCCCATCACCGCGGACTCGGCGATCTTGGACTTGCGCACGTAGTGGAACATCTCCGGGGCGCCGCCGGTGCCGGTATCGGCTGGCTGCTCGAGTACTTCGGTGCTGGTCATCGTCACCTGCTGTTCTTGGTCTGATCTGTCGCTGAGAGTCGGCCGACGGCCGCCGCGGCGTGCACTCCGAGGATAGCCAACGGCGCCCAGCTGGACTGGATCGCTGGCAACGGTAGGAATAATCACGGCATGACGAAGACTTCTGGCCCCCTGCTGCCGGCCAAGCCGCTGCGCATGTCGGCCGAGGTGGCTGATGCGCTGGCCACCGGCCGGCCGGTGGTCGCTCTCGAGTCGACCATCCTGGCGCACGGACTGCCTCGCGGCGACAACAGGACCATCGCCGGCCAGATCGAGCAGAAGGTGCGGGCCGGCGGAGCGGTGCCGGCTACCATCGCCGTGCTCGACGGGGCTGCATGCATCGGGCTCGACGACGACCAGCTGGATCGGCTGTGCTCGTCGGATGACATCGTGAAGTTGTCGGTCCGCGACCTTGGAACGGCACTGGCGCTCGGCGTCGATGGTGCCACCACGGTGGCGTCGACCGCGGCGCTCGCTCACCGGGCCGGGATTGCGGTGTTCGCCACCGGCGGGCTCGGCGGGGTGCATCGCCGGGCCGCCGAAACCTTCGACGTGTCCGCCGACCTCGGGGTGATCGCCTCGACGCCGGTGACAGTGGTGTGCGCGGGAGTCAAGTCGATCCTGGATGTGCCGGCGACGCTGGAACATCTGGAGACGCTGAGCGTGCCGGTGATCGGATATCGCACCGCCGCCTTTCCCGGTTTCTACCGGGCAGACTCCGGTCAACTCGTTCGGTGGCGACTGGACACGCCGGAACAGGTTGCGGCGGTGATCGCCATACGCAGGGCCCTCGGTACCGACAGAGCGGGGATGGTGTTGGCCAATCCGGTGCCGGTCGACCAACAACTCGACAAAGAACTGCACGACACCACACTCGCAGCCGGGCTGGAACTCCTTGACCGGGAGGGGGTTTCGGGCAAAGACGTGACGCCGCGGCTGCTGGAGTACTTCCACTGCGCCACCGACGGTGCCAGCTTGCGGGTGAACGTCGACCTGGTGCTGGGCAACGCACTGCTGGCCGGCCAGGTGGCCGCCGCCCACGCTGGCTTTGCCACCGTGGACCTCAGCGCCGCAAATGGCGTCGGTGTCGGCACCGAAGTCGGCACGGAAGTCGGCACGGAATGAGGCCGCACGTCTGTGTTGTCGGCGATGTCGGACTGGATGTGGTCGCCAAGCTCGCCGGTCCGGTGGTGCTCGGGCAGGACACCAGGGCTCGAGTTCAGGTGACGCCGGGCGGCGCCGGCGGCAACACCGCAGCCTGGCTGGCCAGGGAAGACCTCGACGTCTCGCTGATCGCCAGGGTCGGTGACGACGAGGCCGGCAGGACGGCGGCTGCCGAGCTGGGTGCGGCCGGCATCGACTGTCTGTTCGCCGTTGACCCGACCCTGCCGACCTGCTGCGTGGTGATTCTGGCGGGTGAGGACGGCGAACGGACCATGATGGCCGACCGAGGGGCCAACAAGACCTTCTGCCCGGGCGATGTGCGGTTGCCCGAGCGGGAAGGACGCGGTCACCTTCACCTGTCCGGATACGTGATACTCGACGACGACTCACGGGCCGGCGGTCTCGCGGCGCTGGCCGCGGCCAAAGCGGCCGGCTGGACCACGTCGGTCGATCCGCAGGCCTCGCAACACATCTTTACTGTCGGTGCCGAGAACTTCCTGTCCTGGGTGCAGGGGGTGGATATGTTGCTGCCGAACGACAGCGAAGTTGCAGCTCTCGGTGGCGTTGGTGCCGCGTTGCAGTCCGCGCAGATCGTTGTGGTGACCCACGGCCGGCGAGGCGCCTCGTGGTATTCGCCGACGGTGCGGCTGACAGTGCCGGCGGCCGCCGAGCACCAGGCCGACAGCACCGGCGCGGGTGACGCGTTCAACGCCGGGTTGCTGGCTAGCTGGCTTGCCGGTGAATCGGCTATCGATGCGCTGACCCGCGGCGTGCTCTCGGGCACCTCTGCCTGCGCCAAGATCGGAGCTCGTCCGGGCTGATGTATCGCAGGTGAACCGACCGCTGCTGTCAGCTGCCCACATCGGTCACGCCCTCATCGGTTTCAGCGACCTCGGCTACTCTGGGGCATGGCTGGATACGAGTCACCGATGGACCGGGCGATACGAGAAGCGGCCGAAGCAGGCGCCTTCGACGACCTGCCGGGCGCGGGAAAACCGTTGCCGTCCAATGGGTTCGGCGGAGATGACTTCCTTGCTCGCTGGGCCGCTGGGGAAGAAGGCGGTACGTCGTTCCTGCCGATGTCGCTGCAACTGCGCAAGGAGGGCCACGACATCGATGCCCGGGTATCAACAGAGCGGTCGGAGCAGAAGGTCAGGGAGCTGGTCGAGGACCTGAACGCCAGAATCTCGAACGAGATCAGAATGCCGACCTCCACTCCCCCGCTGGCCATGCGACAGCTGAACGCCGATGAGGTGGTAGCGAGGTGGCAGGCAGAGCGGGACCGGCTAGCCGCCGAGCGATCGGCCGCTCTGGCCGCGGAGCGGCCGGCAACGGTGGCAAACAAGCGCTGGTGGCGCCGATCGGGCTAACCGTCGGGCGCTGGAGGTTCCCCTCCTGAAACCGGTGCGGCGAGCTGAACCCCGCCACCGGATGTTCCCTTCGCCACAGTCCTGCAAGCGGCGCACTACGGTCTCGCGCTGCCGGCGCCTTTCCGCTAGCGCGAATGCCACTAACCGCCCAAAACGGGCGCTCTTCCAACACGCCTTTGCAGAGCGCAGCGCAGCGCACGATCTCTCACGAGACGCCCGGAGTAGCGTCAACATCATGGCTGTACGTGGCGCTCAATCCTCGCTGATTACCGAAGCGGAACTGTCCTATGACGACCAGTTTCGGATCCGGCGGCGGCGCTACGTGGTGATGATGGTGATGCGCGTTCCATGCCTGATTCTGGCGACGGTCTTCTATCAAACGGTGTGGTTGGCAATGATCTTCGTGGCGGTATCGATTCCGCTGCCGTGGATCGCGGTTCTGGTCGCCAACGACCGGCCGGCTCGCAAGCAACGAAGGGCGAAGGCTGGGACGATCAACCACGAACGGGCGCTACCGGCCGGCGGATATCAGCTGGTCGAGGGATCGGTGGAGCAGACGGACCGCGATTGAGCGCCCACGCCCAGCAGTTCCACATCAGCCGACCATCCCGCTCCCTCGTTCTGAGATCGTCAAGTCGAAGTGTGGTGAGAGTCTCTGCTCGCTACTTGGCGGCCTTCGCGGCAGCTTTGGCCGCCTTCTTGGCCGCACGCACCTGTGCCAACGATTCCGGATCGGTCACGTCGGCAACAGAGACCCGGCTGCCATCGTCGCCGTAGTGGCCGGCAGCCTCCCGCCAGCCGGCCGGCGTCACCCCGTACTGCTTGCCGAGCAGCGCGGTGAAGATCGCCGACTTCTGGTCGCCGAAGCCCGGCAGGGCCGCGATCCGCTTCTTCAGTTCACTACCTGAACTTGCTGTCCCCCAGAGGTTCTCGGCGTCACCGCCGTACGAGTCGACCAGTACCGTGCACACCGCCTGCACTCGGGCGGCCATCGAACCCGGGAACCGGTGAACGGCGGGAGGGGTGGCGCACAGCTCGGCGAACTTTTCCGGATCAGCGACGGCGATTGCCGCCACGTCCAGCTTCCCGCCCATCCGTTCGGCGATCACCGCCGGCCCGGCGAAGGCCTTCTCCATCGGCACTTGTTGATCGAGCACCATCCCGAGCACTAGGGCGTTGCCGTCGCGTGCCAAGAGCGCGTCGGCGGTTGGATTACCGGTGAGGTACAGCGACGTTGCGGTCATCCGATCAGGATTGCAGGCCCGGCCCGATGGCGCCACTACCCTGACCAGCGTGACATCAGCCGCTCGGCCACTTCCGTTACAGGACACCGCCGTGATCGACACTCTCGGGGCGGATCTGCGAGCCGCCGGATTCGACGCTTCCGCGATCCCGCAAATTCTCGGCCCTAGTGCGAACCAGGCGCTCGGCCGAGGCGAGTACTGGCCGGCGTTGCGGGCCACCCGGGGCCGCACACCGCTGGAGACGCTGGTTCGGCTGTTCATGTTGGGCACCAGCGAATCCGACGATGCGGTCGCCGCCGCGCTGCCGGTCACTGGCATCGATGCCGCAGTCGGACAGCATGTACTCGAACGACGCGATGGCACCCTCAGAGCGGCCCTCGACATCCGGCCGCACGCCGACGATTCCGCAGAATTCCTGGTGGTATCCGACCAGGATTCGGATACCCGCGAAGGTCCGGTGGCCCACGACCACGTGCTGGGCATCGGCGCGGCGTCCATATCCCTTGCCAGAGCGGTGATCAGACGCCCGGTCCGGACCGCATTGGATCTCGGCACAGGTTGCGGCATCCAGGCCGTGCACCTGAACTCGCACGCCGACAGCATCGTCGGTACCGACACCAACCCGCGGGCGCTGGCGCTGACCGCGGCCACCGCCAGACTGAACGGGATGCACTGGGAGTTGCTCGCCGGCAGCGTGTTCGAGCCCGTCGACGGTCGGCGGTTCGACCTGATCGTCTCGAACCCGCCGTTCGTGATTGGTGCCGGCGACCAGCAGTACCTCTACCGCGACTCCGGAATGACGGGCGACGCCATCTGTGAACGGATCGTGCGGCAGGCTCCGCAGCATCTGAATCCCGGTGGGACCGCCCAACTATTGGCCAACTGGCTGGTGTTCGGAGACGACGACTGGAGACTGCGAGTCGGCGAGTGGGTCGCCTCCACTGGCTGTGACGCCTGGGTCGTCCAGCGCGAGTTCGCCGATCCCACCCAGTACATATCGGTCTGGCTTGCCGATGCCGGTGAGGACAAGGCAACCGCCGCGCACCGTGGCGCCGAGTGGCTCGATTGGTTCGCCGAGCACAACGTGAGGGGCATCGGCATGGGGCTGATCACCCTGCGGTGCAAAGATTCCGGTGACACGTCGGCATCGGACCAGATCCTCGACGAAATCACCGGAGCCGGCGAGGAGGTAACCGGCGACGAGGCCGAGGCCTTCCTGGCGCGGCGGCGCTATCTCGCATCGAACTCCGATCGACAGCTATTGGCCGGTCGACTGTCACTCGCCGACAACGCGCTACTTCAGGAACGGTCGCTCGCCGGCCACGACGGCTGGACCCCGGTGTTGCGCCTGCTTTCCAGGGCCGGCGGCGCCGGCGCAACCCTGCAGCTGGACGAGTGGAGCAAGGCGCTGCTGGCCGGCTGTCGCGGTGAACTGCCGCTGCAGGTAGTGGTGGAATTGCTGGCCACCGCCAACGACCTGGACCCGACCGCGCTCGCCGCGGCGATGCTGCCCAGCGTCAGGGATGCCATCGGCCGCGGGCTGCTACACCCAGCCAACGACGGTGAGTCGGAATGAGGGCTGTCGTCAGCAGGGTCAGCTCGGCGACGGCGTCGGTGGCCGGCGAGGTCGTCGGCTCGCTGGAGCGGCCCGGCCTGCTGGTGCTGCTCGGGGTTACCCATACCGATACCGAAGCCACTGCCCGTCAGCTGGCCGGCAAGCTCTACCGGCTGCGGATCCTGCGCGACGAGCAGTCGTGCGCGACAACCGGAGCCGGTCTGCTGGTGGTCAGCCAGTTCACCCTGTACGGCCGCACCACCAAGGGCAGAAGACCGAGCTGGTCGGACGCGGCGGCAGGCGCCGCCGCCTACCCACTGGTGGAGACGGTCGTCGCGGAGCTGCGCTGGCTGGGGGCCACCGTTGGCACCGGGATCTTCGGCGCCGAGATGGCCGTCACCAGCACCAACGACGGCCCGTTCACCGTTCTGGTCGATCTGGACTGATCCGACCGCCGGCTCATGACCATCGCCCGCCACCCGCCGGCCGGTGAGCCCGGTGCCGGGTGTCTCACACGTCACAGACGTCGCCGCCATTCCCATGACGTTCTCATCCCGGGCACAGCAGACACCCTGCCTCGGAGGTTTGAGTAAGCACCAGAAGCAACCGATGGGCCAGCCGGAACGTCTCGCATCTGGAGATCCGAAGACTTCATCCGCTGCGGTCTCGGGAACGAATTAGTCCACTGAGGCGTTTGTAGATAGGCGTGATGAAGGGAGCATGACATGTCCGCCGCTCCGGTAATGACCGATTCCAGCCACAGCACCAGGGCCGACCAAGCCAGCACGAGGCTCGTGACGAAGACATTGAACAACAAGGCGGGCAAGGGCCAGCCTGCCCAGCCCGTCGAGGGGGAGATCACCATGACTGCAGCCGTCGCAGACGACGTCGAGCAGGACAGCTTCAATTCCGAGGCTGAAGCGCGGGTAACGGCAGCGGACCTGGATGCCCAGAGTCCCGCGGCCGACCTGGTACGGGTCTACCTCAACGGCATCGGCAAGACCGCATTGCTCACCGCTGAACAAGAGGTCGTGCTCGCCAGGTCCATCGAGGCCGGGCTGTACGCCACTCACAAGCTGGAGACGGGCACACGGTTGTCGGCGAAGCGCAAGGCCGACCTGCGCGCCGTCGTCCGCGAGGGCAAGCGGGCTCGTCAGCATCTGCTGGTGGCGAACCTGCGACTGGTCGTCTCGCTGGCCAAGCGCTATACCGGCCGCGGGATGCCGCTTCTCGATCTGATTCAAGAGGGCAACCTCGGCCTGATCCGCGCCGTCGAGAAGTTCGATTACGCCAAGGGCTTCAAGTTCTCCACCTACGCCACCTGGTGGATCCGGCAGGCGATCTCGCGTGGCATGGCCGACCAGGGCCGCACCATCCGGCTGCCGGTACATTTGGTCGAGCAGGTCAACAAGCTGTCCAGGCTCAAGCGCGAGCTGCACCAGCAGTTCGGTCGCGACGCCACCCTTGAGGAACTTGCCGAGGAGTCCGGGATCCCGGTCGACCGGATCAATGAGCTGATGGATCACGCTCGGGATCCGGTGTCGCTGGACATGCCCGTCGGCGCCGACGAGGAAGCGCCCCTGGGCGACTTCATCGAGGACACCGAGTCGATGTCCGCCGAGGCCGCCGTGGTGGCCGGGTTCATGCACGACGACATCGACAAGGTTCTCGGAACTCTCGACGAGCGCGAGCGCACCGTCGTCCGGTTGCGCTACGGGCTGACCGATGGTCGTCCGCACACCCTGGACGAGATCGGCCGGGTGTTCGGCATCTCCCGCGAGCGCGTGCGGCAGATCGAGCGCGAATCGATGACGAAGCTCCGCGCCGGCGAACGTTCCAATGCGCTGCGGGCGTATGCGAGCTGAGTGCCACCGGCGCTCTCACCGACAGACCTTGAGTCGAGGGCGCGAGTCTCACGGCTCACCACCAGAAGGGCCGGGTCCGCCCGCGAGACGGACCCGGCCTTTCGCCGTTCGCGCGGTCTGCGCTGCCGGGCCTTAAGGTCGGGCATGGTCACTGCCTCGTTGCGCCCGTACACCTTTGACGGTCCGATCAGCACCGACCGGCTGACCCTGCGGCTGATGACACCGGACGATCTGGACGATGTGTACGCCTACCAGTCCCGCGACGATGTCTGCCGCTACCTGCTGTACGAACCACGCAGTCGGGACGAGGTCGCCGCGAAGCTGGCCGAGTTCGCGGCGGCGACCACCCTTGCCAAGGACGGTGACTACCTGCAACTGGCCCTTGCACTGCCCGGCCGGAAGGGCGAGCCAGCCAAGGTGATCGGCGACTCCTTCTTCACCATTGCCAGCACCGAGCACTCCCGCGGTGAGATCGGCTGGACCATGCACCCGGCCTACACCGGACGGGGCTACGCCGCCGAGGCCGCCGCGGCAATGCTCGGGGTGGCGTTCGGAGTACTGCGGCTGCACAGGGTGTTCGCCGAACTGGATCCGCGCAACGATGCCTCGGTCGCGCTGTGCCTTCGGCTTGGGATGCGCCACGAGGCGCATTTCGTCAAGGACATGATGTTCAAGGGCGAGTGGGCCGATACCGGGTTGTTCGCGATTCTGCGCGAAGAATGGCTGGCCCGTCAGGGCTGAGCGCCCAGCACACCGAACACCGCCTCCCGCACCGCCCCGACGGCCAGATCGATAGGGCGGCGGCTGCCCGCATCCCATGGCCGCACCTCCATAGTGCCCGGATGGCCGTCCGTCATCGACGTCGGTACAGCGATGTCCGGTCGGGCAGTGCTGGCGGCGGTACGCCAGACTGCTGGCGTCGGTGTGCACGGGTCGACGTCCCGGTCCAGCACCACAGCCAGCAGCTGAGTCCACGACCGCGGCACCACCCTGACCAGCGAATAGCCACCGCCGCCCAGAGCCAGCCAACGGCCGTTCGCGTGGGTCTGGGCCAACTCACGGAGCAGCTGATAGCTCTGCCGGTGACCGTCGACCGTGAGGTCCAGGTCGGCTAGCGGGTCCTCACGGTGCGAGTCGGCACCATGCTGGGTGACCAGGACATCGGGGCCGAAGGCAGCCAGCACCGCCGGCACTATCGCCTGGAAGGCACTCAACCAGTCGGCATCACCGGTCCCCGGCGGCACAGGAATGTTCACCGACGTGCCGGCCGCCGCCCCGCTGCCGACCTCTTCCGGCCAGCCGGTACCCGGCCACAGCGAGTCCGGAGATTCGTGGATCGACACCGTGAGCACCCGCGGGTCGTGGTAGAACGCGGCCTGCACCCCGTCGCCGTGGTGTACGTCGGTATCGACGTAGGCGACCCGTCCGACGCCGGCGGCCAGCATCGCAGCGATGGCCAGCGAGGCGTCGTTGTATACGCAGAATCCGGATGCGGCGGCCGGCATGGCGTGGTGAAGGCCGCCGGCGATGTTGATGGCGCGATCGACCTCGCCGCGGGCGATCGCCAACCCGGCCGACACCGACCCGCCGGCGATCAAGGCAGCCGTTTGATGCATCAAAGCGAATGCGGGGTTGTCCGGGGTGCCAAGACCGTGACCGACCGGCAGCCGCGGATGCGCGGATGCCCGCTTGACGGCGTTGATGTAGTCCGCGGTGTGAACGGTGGCCAGGGTGTAGTCGTCGGCGGCACCGGGAGCGAACAGTTCGATCCCGTCGAGCACCCCGAGCGAATGCGCAAGCGCCCAAGTGAGTTGCCAGCGCAGCGGATCCAGTGGGTGCTGCCCGCCGAGGTCATAGCCCAGCATCGCCTGGTCCCAGATCACCAGCGGCGCTGCCATCTGTCCAGGCTAGCGAGCCCAGGGCGAAGCGGCTGCAATAAAACAGTCGTCGCTCGCTCGTCGATGCTGTCGATTTTGCATCCGCCCGTTCGACGCAGTGGTGTACGGCAAGATAACCCCCACTCGAACGGGGAACCTGATGGCTCAGTACGCGATCTTGATCTATGCCAAGGATCCAACGGACACACCGACACCGTGACAAAGAAGGAGCGAGACGCCCACGGTCGGCCCGCCGACGAGGTAATCGCGGCCAGCGCGATGGTGGCGGCCCTCGCGCTGCAACCCGCCGACACGACCGCGACCTCGATTCGCGGCGATGTGGTGACGGACGGACCGTTCGTCGACGCCAAGGAAGTCACCAGCACTCGGCCGGCCGCGTTCGTCGCGACGTTGCGCATGCCCGGCTGGTCCTCATCCATCCGCACGCCCAGCAGCACCATCCGCCGGGCGAACCGGTTGTCATCGATTCGGGCTGCGCCCAGGGCGATGTACTCCCGGGTGCCCTGCGGCATTCCGGGCCGCAGTTCCTCGCTCTGGTAGTCCTCCCCCGACCAGCGTGAGACCTGACCGCACTCTCGCTAAGGTAGACGTCTACCACTTGCAAACCGCAACTACTTACTTGCTGGGAAGATGTTGATGTCCGACACCACCTGTCACATGTCGATCTCGCTCGACGGCTTCGTCGCCGGGCCGGAGCAGAGCGGAGACAATCCGCTGGGCAAGCGCGGCGGCGAGCTGCACGTCTGGCATATCGGCGATCCACGCGCGACCGAAGCCGACAAGACAGCCACCGGATGGCTCATGCGCACTCGCGGCGCCTACGTCATGGGCCGAAACATGTTCGGGCCGATCCGCGGTGAGTGGAACGAGGCCTGGGACGGATGGTGGGGATCCGACCCGCCGTACCACGCCCCGGTCTTCATACTGACTCACCACGCCCGCGAACCGATCGAGATGGAGGGCGGGACCACCTTCTACTTCGTCACCGAGGGGTTCGACGCCGCCTACGCGCAGGCGCTCGAAACGGCCGACGGCAACGGCGTGGACATCGCCGGCGGCGCTTCGACTGTTCGGCAGGCACTCAACGCCGGCGTGATCGATGAACTCACCCTGGACATCGCACCCGTCCTGCTCGGCAGCGGCGAGCGCATGTTCGACCGCGTCGAGACGTTCGGCTTCGAGCCCGTCGAGGTGCTCCACTCACCGCTGACCACCCATATCCGCTACCGCAGAGGCAGCGCCGGCTGAGCAGCGACTGCCCTTGGTGTGGCTCAATCGAGGATCCGCTCACGGGCCTCCACGCCGGCTGGGCGGCTCGGGTGTGGGCGAGGTGTAGGAGTCGGAGCCGGTCTCGATGATGTGGCCACCAAGGGTGATGCGGTCGACGATCGCGCACCTCCGGCCTTGAGGCGGCAGCCGTCCAGCGCCGCTCTTTCCTCCCCGCAGCACCGATCTCACACACCCTGGTTGCCGAGTGCGAAGTTCTACACCGCCGACTGCCGATGTGCAATCCATCGCGTGGCGAGCCCCGAGTGCTTCAATGTGAACTCGTGCGCAGGTAGGGGTGGACCCCGGGCGTCAGCTTGAGTGCCGCCGCGAGTTCCCCGAGGAGCCGGATCAACGTTGTCCGGTCGCCCTCGCCGAGCGCTTCGTCCAACTCCTGATCAAGAGTCACGATCAGCTCGCCGACGCGCGAGAGCAACAACGTCCCGGTTCGCGTGAGCTGCACGTTGAACGCTCTTCGGTCGGTCACGCTGCGCTCCCGCCGGACCCAGCCAGCAGCTTCCATCTCGTCGATCAGTCCCACCATGTTGTTCCGGTGGATGCCGAGCGCGTCTGCAAGCTGTTGCTGCGTCTGACCAGGCTCGCTCGCCAGATTGCTGAGCACTCCGAATGCGCGTGGAGTCACATCCAACGGCGCGAGGCGCTCGGCGAATACCTGCGCCGAGCGAGCGCCAACCTGGGAGAGGAGGAAGGACACGGATGCCGCGTAGCGCGGTGGCGGATCGGGGCTCACGGTGCCCCACTTTAGACACTTTAATGATCGTCATATAAAGTGACAATCACCAAACATGCCTACCTATCTGGAGAGAGACTCATGAAGATCGCCGTCGTAGGTGCGACGGGCCGAACTGGCTCGCAAGTCGTCGAACAAGGTCTCGCCCGGGGACATTACGTCACGGCGCTTGCACGCAACCCTGACCCTGCGTCCGCCCGCCATCCCAATCTCGTCACCGTGCGCGCAGACGTCCTTGACCGCGAGTCCATCGGCAGAGCGCTGCACGGCGCTGAGGCCGTGGTTTCCGCCCTCGGCATCGGAACCTCACGAACGTCGACTGTCGTCTACTCCGAGGGGATCGCTAACATTCTCACTGCCATGCGCGCGTCGTCGATCAGGCGAGTCGCAGCGATTTCCGCGGCTCCCGTCGGCCCACGTGCTGAGCAGCCGTTTATCGAGCGCCGACTGGCCATGCCGATCCTCGACCGAATCTTCGGCGCAACGTATGCCGACATGCGACGCATGGAGAAGCGTCTCGCGGACAGCGACGTCGACTGGATCTCGCTACGACCACCCCGGCTTGTGGAGAAGCCCGGCACCGGCGGGTATCGACTCGGCCTCGCGCCGCTACCGAAGGCGCGGAGCCTGACGTATACCGACCTTGCGGCCGCGCTCCTGGACTCCCTCGATCGCGAGGATCTCTACCACCGAGCGGCATTCGTTGCGAACTAGCCCCCGCCAGTCACGCTCATCCAGAGTCACGCCGAGGCGCACCACCGAGAACGCAGGGCGCAGCAATGTCGGAATCCCCCAAACGACGCATCGGAGTCCTCGCCGTGACAGCTCAGCAGTTCGAGGGACAACACCTGACATCCCCTAGAAAGCCTTGTCGGGCGCAGCGCTCTCCTGCCGCGTGACCCGGCGCGCCAAGTCCCCACCGGTCACGGGCGGACGCCGAATACCCATCCACGGAAGGCGTTCGTCTACACCCCAGAAATTTGGGACCTGCAGCCTTTGATCACAAACAAATGTAAACTACTCACACGTTGAACCCGTAAACGAGCCGGTCAGATCGGCGAAGGAAAGGTCACTGTCGCGTTATTGCTAGCGTCCTTGTCCGCGAACTCGATGGCGGTGATCTTGTCTCCCGCCGCGACGCTCAAGCAGATCTGCTTCGGGAAGACAAGCGTCGAACCCGGGTCGACATGAACGACGTTCGGGTCGCTGCCTCCGTGGTAGATCACCGGATTCGTGTAACACTTCGGATCGCCGGCGCCCGTGGCGCTGAGAACGTTCCCCAGCTGAACCGTGCCTCCCGAGGCCAAGACGGCAGAGAACCCGCCGCCGCTGGCGTCGAAGTCATGGCCGGCATTGGATTGGTTCATGATGCTGAAACCGACCGCCACCACCGATATCCCCCCAGGACCGGCGAACCGCCGCGTCAATGTCACCATGTACTGCATCCCGTCATCGCCGGTAGCGCAGCTCGCCGGGCAGCCTCCTCCAGCTACGGAACCCGTTGACCCCCCGGAAGTTGACGCGCCACTGGACCCACCAGCCCCAGAGGAACTACCTGCAATCGCAGTCGGCGTGGTGGCAGACGCCGAGGGACTCGGGTGGCCGGAGGTCGACGTGCCGCAGCCGGCAAGCGCCCCGGCGATCCCCAATACCACGAGCAGCAGCCCCGGTCTCCGTCGCCAGGACAACCAACCCGCTCCGACTTCCTGACCGCGGATCACCCCAGCCCCGGCTGGTCCAGGCGGCCGCACAAGGAGGCGGACAGCCCGATCTCGGGTTGTGCCACGCCCAGTTCGTGGTCTCGCCAGCGGCTGGTTTGCTGCCCTGCCGGCGGGGGCGAATGCTTCCGGGGTCCAGGGCCTCTGTTGCCGGAAAGGGTTGACGGGGCCACATCCTTCGCCTCGGACAGCGCAGGAGCGAGCGCTGTTGGGTGCGTGAACATGTCGCATGATCGTCCTTTCGGAGCTGTCCGAATCGGGCCGGCATCCAGCCGGCGGTGCTGATCCAGGATAGGGGTGGTAATGATTCGGCGGACATAGGCGTCGGGAACTCCATCATGGAAACTCGACGCCTGTGCCGGTAAACCTTCGTCAGGGCGGACTGCACCAGGTCCTCGGCCGGCTCCGGTTGGCCGGTGAGCACGTAGGCAGTGGTCGGAGTTGCCCGGGCCCGGTGCTCCCCGATCGCAGGCGGTCGACCCTGCGGAGCAATGGTCGATGTTCCGACTCGATAGTCAATGGATTCCATCAGGACGGAATGGTTGCGCCAGCTACGGTGTCAGCCGTATAAGCGTGAAATCCGTTGCTGTGCAACAGCTTTGCTGGTCTCCGTGCGGTCACCCTTTGGTCACAAGCAGGTGTCGGCACCTATCAGAGTCCTTGATGAGTTCCTACTGTCCGATTAGTGAGACACCGCCGACTGTGAATCCCGTCGGGGCACACCAATCCAGGAGGATTTTTCATGAGGAAAACCCGGGCAGTGTCATTCACTACTCTCGCACTGGCTTCAGCGATGGTGGTTGCCGCTTGCGGCAACACCGATCAAAGCACTCCCAGCTCGTCGGGGCCGGCCGTCGTTACCAGTTCGGCCGTCGTCGGTAACTCAGCCAGCGGCTCAGCCAGTTCCAGCAACAGCGCTTCGGCATCGAGTGGGGGGGTTCGCTCCGCCCTCGGTCCCCGCCAAAAGCAGCGGCGGCGCCTGTGGTACGCCGCATCCGGCGTATCCCGCTCCAAAATCGACGGGCGGCTCAGCGCACGTGTCCTTCAACGAGGGCATGTCGTCATGGAACAACAACACCGCTCACGGGAACTCGTGCTACAACCTCGCCCACCGCGTCGGGGTACCGCTCACGTTGCGAGCTGGCGGCAGGTGAGCAGGGGTGGCTGAGGCTTGGTTGAAGGTAATAGCCGCATAGCTGCCGGACACTTCCAGATGTGAGTGACCCCGCTGATGCCGCTCAGCTGGCCGAATTTCGCTCGATCTTCGAACGAACCTCGTCCAGGGTGTACGCCTTTGCCCGCAGGCAGGTCGACGCAGCCACCGCAGAGGACGTGGTGTCCGATGTCTACCTTGCTGCCTGGCGCCGGCGGGCCGATCTGCCGGCCGATCCGGTGCCATGGCTGTTGGTGACCGCGCGCAACACGCTGCGCAACTACGGGCGGACGCGCGGACGGCAGGACAGGGTGCAGTCGGCGTTAGCGGGCGTCGCACATCTGGCTGCCACCTCGGCGACTGTCGACGGGGCGGTGGTCGACAGGGCAGCCATGATCTCGGCGTTGTCCGCGCTCAACCCCTCCGAACGCGAAGCGTTACTTCTGGTCGCCTGGGACGGACTGGATCGCAGCGCCGCCGCCGCGGTGGCCGGCTGCAGTCCCGCCACCTTTGCGGTGCGGCTGCACCGGGCCCGCCGCGCTCTTCACCGCCAGCTGCAGACCGCTGACAGCACCGGCGACGATCCATCGCCGTCGGTGTTCCGGACTACTGAGGACCTGAGATGAGCAATGACTTTCTGCTGCCATACGTTTCCGCTCTTCGGCCGGATGACGCACGCATCGCCGCCGAGTTCGACGCCGCCTCGCGGACCAGAGTATTCGACCGCATAGTTGCCGAACACGATGCGGCGAAGCGGTTATCGACGTTGCGGGGTGCGGCAGTCCGGCGACCTCGCCGACCCGGGTGGCAGCGTTGGGTACTGGCGGCAGTAGTGGCCGCCCTCACCATTGCGGTGTTAGTGGTCGGAACGCTGGTGATCGGCTCGAAGGTTCCGGACACCGTTGCGGCGGCGAATCCAAATGTGCCGCAACAGGTGTCGGTGGGCGCAGTTGACCTGCTGCACCCCGGCCAGTATGAATACCTGATCATCCAGTCGCGGCAGGATGGAGGAGGTGCCCCGGAAGGTACGACCGTGCGGTCGGAATGGATCGACAAGGGCGGGACCCATCTGGTCATGTCGACCGGACCCGACGGAACGTCGTACGACCGGGGCGCGCCAGCGGGATTTCTTAACAGCCCGACCATCGCGCAGCTGGCTGCCATGCCCACCGATCCGAGGCGGCTCGCGCAATACCTGCGGGCCAACGTTTCCGGGTCCAGCTCCAAAGACGAAGCGGTCTATGTCGCCGTCGGCGACATCCTGCGCACCGAGATGGTGCCGGCCACGTTGCGTGGCGCACTGGTGCTGGTGGCTGCCTCGATCCCGCACACCACGGTCGATAGGGCCGCCGATCCCCATGGACGCCCGGCAGTTCGAGTTATGTTCATCGACAACTCCATTCGCCCCGACGAGCAGCAGATCCTGTACCTAGATCCGCAGACCCTAGAGATCACCGCTGAACAGACCCTCGCGTCCGGCCTGAAATACACCAGCATTGTTACCCACCGGACGGTCATCGATTCGGTACCGGCCGCCATGTCCAGGTGCCTGCCGAAGGCCGCGCCGAGCACCACAGCAGCATCGAGGGTGCCCTCACAGGCCCCTCCGAACGCCGAGCCGAACGCCATAGCAGCATCGACGGTGCCGTCACCGCCCCCTGGATGCGCCACCGGACCGGCGCACACTCCGGCGGCCGCCAGCACCTCACCCGCGCCGAGCAGCGCAGCACCCACCTCCGCGCGGAGCAGCAGTTCAGCCACCTCTGGCGGCTGAACTGCCGTTCCAGCGACAGACCCCAGTCTGCCGGCGCGAGGGCGCCCGAGGGTCTGGTGTTGGTCGGTGAGCTGCCGCATCGAGGTGGGTGTCCAAAACAATGGCCAACGTGTGCAGCCAGCATCGCCGGCAGCATCGGCGTTGTAGGCGTGCCGCATTCGAATCGTCGAACAAGCAATGCCCGCCCCTGGCGACACCGCGGCGATGAACACACGCCGGCCTGCGTCATCGCCCTGCCCGACGTCCGG
>JALYXB010000269.1 GCA_030947305.1 Actinomycetota bacterium
GTGCGAGAGGTGTCCGCCGCCGAACTCCCCACCGCAATCGCCGCCGCACTGCAGCCGACGACATCCGTCGTCATCGCCCCCCGGTTGGATCAGCAGATCGCCGACGCCTGTGCCCGCGACGGCCGGGTGGTGAGCATCGACGGCGACCCGGTTGTGCTGTCGGCCGCCGAACTTGACCGCATCGACGCGGTGGTCACCCAGGCCAGTGTGGCCATCGCGGTGACCGGCACCATCATCCTTGACGGCACCGAGGGCCAAGGGAGACGGGCGATCTCACTTGTCCCCGACCGCCACCTGGTGGTGCTGCACGCCGCTCAAATCGTCGAATCGGTCCCCGAGGGCCTCGCCCGGCTGACGCCGACGGCCCCGCTGACACTGATCTCCGGCCCGTCCGCCACCAGCGACATCGAGCTGTCCAGGGTCGAAGGTGTGCACGGTCCGCGCAACCTCGACGTGCTGATTGTCGGCTGACGACACTCTCAGCTGCGCCGGCGGACCAAACCCCCGAGCCGGCGAGAGATCCGCTGGAAATCTCGGACGGCGGTGAGAGAGAGCCCGGTCATCAGCATGTCCTCGCCGCGATGAATTTCTGCCTGCACATCACGCATCACCGTGACGCCGTCATCGGTGACCCGCAGGACGTTCGACCGGCGGTCGGCGCCAGGCTCCCGAATCAACAGGCCACGCTGCTGGAGATGATCGAGGTCGGCGATGATCCGGTTCTTGCTGTAGTCCATCAGCGCGGCGACCTCGGCCTGGTTCACTCCCGGCCGGGGTGTGACCACGGCCAGCACGGCGTACTGCCACATGGTGACGCCGTGGGCGGCG
Organism: Actinomycetota bacterium; assembly: GCA_030947305.1. Classification (GTDB taxonomy): domain Bacteria; phylum Actinomycetota; class Actinomycetes; order Mycobacteriales; family Nakamurellaceae; genus Nakamurella. The sequence continues at coordinate 829 of JALYXB010000269.1, forward strand.
GCTGCTGCGTCCTCGATCCTGCGCAGGGCCTTGGTGACAGGAAGCAACGACGCCAACAGATCCTGCCGCTCGGTGATCACGGCGTCATCGTAACAACTTCATCACCTTCTAGTAATCGTCACAATCTTGTGATTACCTGAGGCAATGGCCACCGCAGATCAACGACAACTACACAGAGCCGCACTAAAGATCGCTTCCGGCTACGCGGATCGCATCAACGAGACAGACCTCGGCCGGCCGACACCCTGCGTCGGTTGGAATCTGGGTCGACTGCTGTCGCACATGGTCGGCCAGCACCTGGGCTTCGCGGCGGCCATCAGGGACGGCGACGCGCCGAAATCGGCATATCTGCCGGTGAGGTTCAGCCGGCAGTCTTGGCGGGACTCGGCCGACGAGTTGATCGCCGCCTTCGCCGGGGCCGATCTGCGCGGAGCAGTTCTCCAGGTCGAGCTGCACCGGAAAAGGCAACTGCCGGTGACGGTAGTAATCGGGGCCCAGCTACTCGACACCGTTGTCCATACCTGGGATATCGCGCGCTCACTCGGCGAGGACTTCACCCCGAGCAAGAAATTGGTACGACCCGTCCTACGAATGGCCGAGCAGATCCCGGACACCGGTAATCGTGATGCTCCTGGAGCCGCATTCGAGCACGCGCTGCTGGCGGCCGATACTCCCTGGCACCAGACGCTGGCCCTGCTCGGGCGCAACCCTTTGCTGACCGCATCCCCGCGATAGATCGCGACTGCCGCAAAGCATCGCGGGGCGCCGGATTACGAGGCGACTCCGCGATCACCCGCAGCTGGACTCCGCGGCCCACTTCGCCGCGTTCCTAGGCGCCTTATTGAGCGGCAGGATTTCTACGCAGGAACAGGGTGAGGGTGAGCGCCAACGGCCAGAGCGCTTCCGCAGTGACAAGGAAGCGTTCGGTCAGCCCGAGCCAACCGCCGCTCAGTTGCAGGCCGAACCACAGGAGCAGCCCGATCAGCAGCACCGTCACCCCGAAGGCGATGGGCCGGGAAGGCAGCAAGGAGACGGCAGGCCAGACGGCCAGTGCAACAAAGGCGATAGCGGCCGCTGGAACGTGCCCGGCACTGGGTTGCGGCAGCGCGGCGACAACGACCGTTGCCGCACCGCCGAGGGCGAGCAGCCATCGAGCAAGCGACGGGCAGTCGGTGACCCCGACGGCGGTGAGGATGTAGCAGACGCCGAGTATCACCAGGGCCGCCGTCATGATCCAGCGGTCGGTGGCACCACGCTCGGCCAACGCGCTGATGGAATTGCGCACCGAGCTGTAGCCTGTCGGCTGCTTGGCAGCGCCGATGATTTCGCCGGCGGTCAACGCGATGGGCGCAACGCCGGCGGACGCCAACGCCCACATGTGCACCTTCCCAGTGTGCTCGCACTGAAGTCCGATTCAACGAACCGGGAATTAGCCGAGACGGGCGCAGGGCCTTCCTCCGGCGAAGTAGTTCCTGAGAGAGTCGACGGCTTCATCGCCGAGCGGGTTCACCCCGCGGCCGACTGCCAGCGAATGCGCTACCAGCACATGCAGGCATTTGACCCGGTCCGGCATGCCACCCGCTGTGACCGCAATCCCCAAGTCGCCCAACGCATTCCGGGTCGCCAGGTACGACTCGTGGGCGCGCCGGAAGGCCGCAGCCAGCTCGTCATCAGCCGTCAGCCTTGACGTCATGGCGGCCATCACGCCGGCGGATTCCATCCGACTGACCGCCGAGTTCAACACCGAGCAGCACAGGTAATACAAGGTGGGGAACGGTGTGCCGTCCTCCAGCAGGGGCGCGGTCTGAACCACTGCCGGCACCCTATGGTCGCAGCGGTAGGCGGTGCCGATCACGCCGCGCGGCGGCCGGCCGAGCTGACCGACGAGCAGCTCACGGTCCGCGTCGGTCAACGGCTGGATGTCCAGCGGCGCGCCGAAGGCCGCCAGAGCGGTCACTTCCCTCCTGCGTCCTCGGTGAGCGTGTCCCACATCTGGCCGTACCACGGCTGCCCTGCCGGCTTCGCGGCCGTCGAAGAACCTGCCGACTTCGCCGATCCTGCCGACTTCTTCGATCCGTTGGCCCTGGGCGCTGCCGCCTTCGGGGCTACCACTCGATACACGGTCTCGCCCGGCGAGACGTACTGCAGCCGACGGCGGGCCTCCGCCTTCACGTAGTTCGGGTCCTGTAGAGCCGCCTTCTGCTGCTGAAGGTCGGCCACCTGTTGGGCTAATTGCTGTTGCTGGGTAAGGGCTTTGGTCAGCTCGTCACGCTGCTGCAGATAGCTGCGCAGCGGCACGGCGATGGCCAGCGCGACAGCGACAAGTACCGCTCCGAGGACGGCGATCTGCCGCCACATCCCCGGCCGGCGTTCACCTCGCATGGCTTCCAACTGCCGGGTGCGCGCGGGCGCGACACCACCCGCCGGCTGGGCAGCCGATGCGAGGAGACGGTTGGTGTCCGGCCTGGACCGCGGACGGTCCGATCGCCCCGACGGTCCACGCCGGTCGGTGGCCGCCGAGCGTGCAGCAATGCCCGGTCCGTTGGATCGGGTATTAGTGCGACGGGAGTCGCGCCGTGATGCCTCGCTCATGTCCCTGCTTCCCTCACCCAGCAGTGAACCGCGGGAACGCCAATTCGCCGTGATAACGCGCCGCGTCCCCCAGGTTCTCTTCGATCCGCATCAGCTGGTTGTACTTGGCAACCCGCTCGGATCTGGCCGGCGCTCCGGTCTTGATCTGGCCACAGCTGGTGGCCACGGCCAGGTCGGCGATGGTGGTGTCCTCGGTTTCGCCGGAGCGGTGACTCATCATGCAGCGGTAGCCGGCGGACTGGGCAAGCGCGACGGCGTCCAATGTCTCGGACAGGGTGCCGATCTGGTTGACCTTGACCAGCAGGGAATTCGCCGCTCCCCTGTTGATACCCTCTTCGAGCCGGTCGGGGTTGGTGACGAAGATGTCGTCGCCGAGGATCTGGATCTTCTGGCCCAGCTGGGAGGTCATCGAAACCCAGCCGTCCCAGTCGTCCTCGGACAGCGGGTCCTCGATCGAGACGATCGGGTAGGCGCTGATCAGGTCGGCGTAGTAGTCGATCAGTTGGTCGGACGACTTCTTCTTGCCCTCGAAGGTGTAGCCGTTACCCGAGTGGAACTCGCTGGCCGCCACGTCCATCGCCAGCGCGACGTCGGAGCCGAGCTGGTAACCGGCGTTGCTGATCGCCTCGGCGATGAGGTCGAGCGCCGCCCTGTTCGAGTCAAGTGAGGGAGCGAAGCCGCCCTCGTCTCCCAGCCCGGTGGACAGCCCCTTCTTCTTCAGTACCGCCTTGAGAGCGTGATAGACCTCGGCACCCCAGCGCAGCGCTTCCCTGAAGGTGGGAGCGCCGATCGGCGCGATCATGAACTCCTGCACGTCAACGGCGGTGTCGGCATGCGCGCCGCCGTTGAGGATGTTGAACATCGGTACCGGCAGAATGTGGGCGTTCGGGCCGCCGAGGTAGCGAAACAGCTCCAGCTCCGCGGAGTCTGCTGCCGCCTTCGCCACTGCCAGCGAGACGCCGAGGATGGCGTTGGCGCCGATCCGGGATTTGTCCGGGGTGCCGTCCAGGTCGATCAGCATCTGGTCGATGACGCGCTGCTCGGTGGCGTCATAACCGATCAATTCCGGCCCGATCTCCTCGAGTACCGCCTCGACCGCCTTCTGGACGCCCTTGCCGCCATAGCGGCCGGTGTCGCCGTCCCGTAGTTCGACAGCTTCGTGTTCGCCGGTCGACGCGCCGGACGGCACCGCGGCCCTGGCCAGTGAGCCGTCCTCGAGGGCCACTTCCACCTCGATGGTCGGATTTCCCCTCGAGTCGAGAATCTCTCGCGCTCCGATGAGTTCGATTGCCGCCACGGGCACACCCCTTCTGAATCGATACGGTGATGTCGAGTGCGTCGCCGGCCGCCACGCCCGGCCGGTTGTTGCGAGCTTAGCGGGAGCTCGGGACGGCTCGGCAGGGCGGCACAGTCCGGCTGCCACCGGGCGCCACCGTTCGGCCGCGCCGCCTGTTGCCAACGCATGGTGGCCTCGATCAGCGGCCGGCACACTGTCATTGGGCAGGCGGGCCCTCGTCGGCTGATGGGCTGATCAACGTTGGTCGCTCGGGGCCTGTCCTGGCCGATAGCGTTCGACGGGTGATCGCCGCACTCGTCTTCCTCATCCTGGGCCTGGCTTTGTTGTTGGCCGTTGTGCTACCCACACTGCTCGTTCGGGTCCCGCTCTCTGCGCCGATGGTTCTGGTGCTGGTCGGCGGCCTGATCGGACTGCTGCCGATCCCGGCCAGCGTCGACCTGGATCCACTGCAGAATCTCGGCTTCATCGAACACTTCACCGAGTTCACCGTGCTGGTCGCGTTGATGGGCGTCGGATTGGCCCTCGACCGGCCGTTGTCGTTGCTGGACAGGCGATCCTGGCATTCCTGGTCGGCGACGTGGAAGTTGATCGGCATCGCCATGCCGCTGTGTATCGCCGCCGTGTTCGGCCTGGGCTGGGGGCTCCTCGGACTCACCCCGGCGGCGGCCATGCTACTCGGCGCCGCATTGTCCCCCACCGATCCGGTGCTGGCGTCGGATGTCCAGGTCGCCGGTCCGACCGTGCAGAACACCGAGGAACGCCAGGCGGACCAGGCGCGGGCAGATGGAACCTCCGGCGAGCAGCAGCGCCAGGAAGACCCGGATGCCAAGGCGGCGCGGGAGACCGTCGACGAACGGGACGAGGTGCGGTTCGCCCTGACCTCTGAGGCGGGCTTGAACGACGGGCTGGCCTTCCCGTTCGTCTTCCTGGCGATCTTTCTGGCCGGCAGCACGGGCATCGGCCACTGGGGCTGGGGCTTCCTGGCCTGGAACCTGGTCGGCAAGATCGTGATCGGGGTGGTCGTCGGGGTCGGTGTCGGTTGGCTGCTCGCTCGGATCGCCTTCCGGTCCCGCAGCGAATCACTGCGGGTGGCCGAGCGCGGCGATCCATTGCTGGCGCTTGCCGTGCTGTTGGTGGTCTACGGCTGCAGCGAGGTGGCCGGGGGCTACGGGTTCCTTGCGGTGTTCTGCGCGGCCATGACGATGCGGGCAACCGAACGTCGGCACCAGTACAACGCCGCGATGCACCAAGTGGTGGAGCGGCTGGAGCGGCTGTTCACCCTGGTGATCCTGCTGCTGCTGGGGGTCGCCCTGACTCACGGTCTCTTGTCGGCTCTCGATTGGCGCGGCTTGCTGATCGCGCTGGTTTTGACCGTTGTGATCCGACCGCTCGCCGGGCTGATCGCGTTGGCCGCCGGTCGTCGTGGCCTGTCCACCAGCGCACTGCGGGGCTCGGCCGGCAACAATGCCCTGCAGGAACGCCGGGAGCGGCTGGTGACGGCGTTCTTCGGGGTGCGAGGTGTCGGCTCGCTGTATTATTTGGCTTACGCGTGCGGGCACGCGAAGTTCAGTGATCAGCGTTGGCTCTGGTCGACGGTCACCCTCACCCTGGTGTCATCCGTGGTGATACACGGCATCTTGGCCACTCCGGCGATGGCGTGGTTAGGCAGGCACCGGGAGCGGTTGGAAAGCTGAGGTGCGCTGCCGGCTACCGAACACCGCCGGCGAAGCGGTCGCCAACAACGCTCAGCCTTACCCACACAGGCTGGATTGCTCGGCCGTCACAAATGCAGGGCATGAACCAACAGGGGAGCCAGGTAACTGCTCTGCTGACGGGTCAGGTGTATGCCGTCGACATAGACGGGGGTAGCTCTCACAAAGCTGGGACATCTGCCGTCGGCGGTGCAGAACCACGAGGAAACGTCAATGTAGGTGACCCCGGTAGTGGCCGCAGCTGTCTTCTCGGCTTGCTGCAGCGGGAGGTATGTCGGTTCGGCGGCAAGTCGCTTCGCACAGTTGGCAGGGGAAGCATGCACCGTCTCGCAGTCCCGCAGATCCTTCGACCCGGGCGGAGGAGACAACACGTACCTTTTCGCCGCAGGCAATGCTGTCCACGTACGGATCGCCGCCCCGGACCACTCGGTGACAAGGGCTTCGCCCGAAGCGCGGCTGACCAGGGAATTCATCAGTAGGTCCGAATCCGAGAGCACGATCAGGTCGGGCTTGAGCGCGCCGATTGCACTGATGGCCCATTTCCGATGGTCAAGGCATCCCTGGTTGACGGTTCGCTCCCCGCTCGCCGCGATCGCCACATCGGCCGCCGGACATTCACCGGCGACGAATGAGTGCACCCGATAACCGTGCTCTCCGAGCGCAACGATGAGTCCGGGTAACCAGCTCACTGCAATGGAGTCACCCAACACGGCGGCAGTCTTGGTCGCGTTGATTGGTCCATAGACGCATTTGGCAACATTTTCCGCGTCCGTTGATCCACAGCCATTCTCCGACCACTGCGGCGCCTTGTTATTGGGAAGATCGTCGATCGCAGGATCGAGCGCTGGGAACGCGGAGGCGTTCGCCGCGACCACTAACTGATCTTTCAGCTTCTCCTGGAACGTGGCGGGACGAGCCGTTCCGGGCGAGGCAACCGGCTGAACGGCGGCGGACGCGACCTGCACCAGCGGCGTATCAAATACCAAATACGTTGCCAGCGTCAGCGTTGCAACGGCACTAGCCACCAGTGTCGCGTATCCGAGTCGCTTCATCACGTCCGGATCAAAATTGTCCCTGTATCGCACCTTTCTCATCTTCGAC